>PAOL01000015.1 GCA_002708475.1 Oleispira sp.
AATTTGAATCTTGTACGTGCTAAGCCAGCGATTAAGGTAAGTGGGTCTCCGATAATGGGCAGCCAAGCAAATAATAAACTCCAAATACCATAACGGTTATACAGGTGCTGCCCCTGTTGCCAAGAACGAGAATTTTGGTATTTGTTGTTTACATAGTCACTGGCCCAATAGCCAATTGCGTAGTTAATGCAGCTTCCTAACGTATTCCCACTCGTGGCAACCAGCCACAAAAGCAAGGTGTTATAACCTTGATCTAATAAGGCGATAAGTACGACTTCTGAACCCATTGGGAATAGAGTTGATGCAATCAAAGCCGAAAAAAATAATCCTATTAAGGACATTAGTTCTTATCGTTTTTTGAGATGTATTGATTCAAAGAAATGCGATGAAGCACTTCATATGGACCTTGAATTTCATCGGTGTTGTAGCGTGCGAAAACAATTTCTGTGACGGGAAACACGATATTCGGAGTACTCATTTTGGATATTTTAGTCAGTATATCCGAAGTCTTATAAGCCTTGTTATAAAAACCGAGTGTTATATGAGGGACGTATTCACTGGCATCTTGTCCTGCTGAAACTTTATGTAATAGATCTCGCACTGCTTCTAGTGAGCTGGTTGAGTCCTTTATTGATAGATAAGGCGCTGTGGTAAAGCTATGAGCGTTGGATAAACAAAGTGAAAAAGAGGGTAGGTTAGCGCTTTTTAATTTTTTAATCTGTTGTTGTAAAACATCGTTTGTGAAGTGCTGAGGGTCAATTAAGCCTGATGCACTTAATGTAATATGAGCTTGGCGTAAATAATTAGGGTGAATGATATGTGCTAGGGATTGTGCGTAGGATGTAATTGCGTTCAAGCAATCTTGATTGTGTATTTCAATTGCCCAAAAACCATAGTGTTGAATACCTTGGTGCCACTCAAAAAAATCACGCAGCTCTGTTGGCTGCGTGAATTCATGATCTGAAAAATGACCACTCACTTTTATAGTTTAGAAGCTATAGACAAGCGTAACGCCCACAAGAGAATCCGTGTTGTCTATGCCATCAGGAACATCTGTAGAATGGGTCACTTGGTAGTTTACTTTCATAGCAAGCTTGCCAACTAGAGTGCTGTGCAGGGCCATATCAGATTTATATATAGTTGAGGAGTCACCTGCTTCAACAGAAAACTTCTCTGTGAATTTTGCACCATCACCTAATTTTAGAAGCAGGTTTAAGCTTGCACGAGCAACTGTACCTTCTTCAACTTTGTCGCCATCTTCATTTTTTTCTTCTAAAACATTACGACGATGACCTGGAGCAAGTTCTAAATCCAGTTTGCCTAGGTTTTCATCTTTCCAAGCATGGTAACCATAACCAATAGCAAGAGTGCTTTGGTATTCATAACCATTAAAACGGTCGTCTTCATAATCTAATACTGATGCAACATAACTGCGTTTAGAAATAGAGTAATCGTATTTAACTTCTGCTTTATATCTTTCTTTTGATGTATCACCATCTTCTTCACTCGTTAGAGCTTCTAAAGATAGAGACGTTGTGCTTGGCTCTAATTCGCGAACCAAACTGAACTTGCCATTAAGGCTTTGAGTATCGCTGTTACCACTAGTTTGAATAAAGCCAAGCTCTGCATCACCGGACCAGTTAGCTGTAATAGGCGCTTGATCTGCTGTTGTCGTACTTGGAGCAGCAGTCTCTTCTGCGAAAGTTACAGTAGGAAGTAGCAATACGCTACCCAGTAGACTTGAAGATAATAATGTTTTTTTCATCATAGTATTTGTTACATTTATTCTATATTAGGTTGATACGTATTAGCCAAATGGCCGTTTGATAGGGAGCTAATCTAGAGTATTTCTAACGTTTTGTAAAAGCGATCTCACCAGCTTTTACAGCATTTAACTTAATTACGGCCATTTATATGGCTAAAGAACGTTAATTAATAGAAATATTAAATTTAACGAATCGTATAAACACTCGACAAAAATGGAACAATGAATTCGAACCGCTTAGATTCATTGTTCTGTTACTATAATCATACTTTAAAAGCTTAAATTAAGGGTGAAAGAGTGAGAAAAGAAATTGTTTCAGGACCAGTGGGTCGTGTTCTTTATAATCTCACCTTACCTATGGTCATTGGAATTATTGCGGTTTTCTTCTTTAACCTAGTTGATACCTTCTTTATTTCCCTTCTAGGAACTCAGAGCTTGGCGGCGGTTAGTTTTACAATGCCCATTGCGATGGTTGTTATGAATCTTGCAATTGGCTTAGGTATCGCCTCGTCGGCATTGATCGCCCTCGCGACCGGCGCGAGAGACAATACTTTAGCTCAACACTATGTGGTTGCCGGGCTATTACTGACTCTAGCACTGTCAGTATTGATGCTTGTTTTTGGACTTGTTTTTAATGACGAAGTGTTTCTCTTGCTAGGTGCTGAGGAGAAGCTTTTACCGTTGATTTGGCAGTATATGAAATTCTGGTGGCCAGGTGTTGTGGTTATGATGTTGATGATTGTCATTAATAGCAGTATGCGAGCCGTCGGGAATACTAAATTACCCAGTTTAATGATGCTTGGATCAGCAGTATTAAATGCGATTTTAGATCCTATCCTTATCTTCGGATTAGGGCCAATAGAAGGTATGGGGATTGCTGGGGCAGCACTTGCGAGTACATTATGCTGGCTAATCGTTGTTATTGTGATGATTTATTCGTTAGCCAAGATTGATTTATTACATTGGGGAGCATTAACCTTAAAGGAAGTGTTTTCTATTTGGCAGCGATTAATCTCATTAGGCATTCCTGCAATTATTACTAATGTGTTAGTGCCTATTGCGAGTGCTTTTTTATTGGTAATGATTGCACCGATGGGAGAACAGGCTGTCGCAGCTTTTGGTGTGGGCGCGAGAATTGAGCCTTTTGCGATCGTGGCAATTTTAGCCTTAACGTCAACGATTCCGGTTTTTGTTGGACAGAATTTTGCTGCAGGTCAGCATGAAAGAGTCTGGCAGGCTCTTTCGATTGCGGTGCGCTTTATTCTAGCTTGGCAAATCGCTGTATGGCTGGTTCTATGGGCTATGTCACCGTTTTTAGCGACTATCTTTTCACAAGACCCGATAGTGATCGATCAAATTGTCAGCTATCTGATGATTATGCCAGTAGGTTATGCAGGCATGGGAATAGTACTTTGTGCTAATTCAGCATTAAATGCTTTGCAGAAAACCAGTGTTTCTATGCTATTAAATCTAGTGCGATTGAGTGTCTTTTATGTTCCATTCGCTTGGATAGGGGGGCATTATTATGGCTTTGAAGGACTATTGTTCGGCGCGTCTATGGGTAATTTAGTGGCAGGCTTTATTGTTTGGGGCATGATTAAAAGCGCCCAGAATAAACAAGCATTTGGCGTAAAGAATTACTCTACGCCATTAGATGTTTAATTTAACGGTTTAGTGTGGGTCACTTAGTGCTGGTTACGAAAACGACCCAATAGAAAATCTTTTAACATTACCCAGTCACCCAGAAGGCTATAGAACGGATACTTAAAAGTAGCAGGGCGATTGTGCTCGACAAAGAAGTGTGCAACCCAAGCAAACCCATATCCCATTAATGGCATAAACCAAAGCGCCATATAATTCTGACTGATGATTACATAAGCAATGATCGACAATACTCCGAAGCTGCCAATATAGTGCAATGCACGACACATTGGATGGCTATGCTCACTGAGATAAAAAGGGTAAAACTCGGCAAAGGATTGGAAGCGTTTTTCTTCAGGCATATCTAACTCTTTATGTAATTATTGTTTTTTATTAAGAGTATTACTTTGCTGATAACTGAGCAAGGGAGCGTTGGTTTCATTATGTTATTAAAAAAACAGCAAGGCTGTCTGTATGATGCAATGCGAGGTTATCCTCGCATTGCCATTTTATACATGAGCACGAATCAGCTATTGCTCAACTTTTAACGCTCTATAGATAACGCAACGCCCATACCACCACCGATGCACAATGTCGCTAGACCTTTGTTAGCATCTTGGCGAATCATTTCGTGGAGTAAGGTTACTAATACACGACAACCGGAAGCACCGATTGGGTGACCTAAAGCGATAGCACCACCGTTAACGTTTACCTTATTGGTATCCCACTCAAGCCCTTTATTAACAGAAAGAGCTTGAACAGCAAAGGCTTCGTTAGCTTCTACTAAATCTAGATCGTTAATATCCCAGCCTGCTTTGGCTAAGCATTTCTTAACAGCCGGAATTGGTCCTGTGCCCATAATTGTTGGATCAACACCAGCGCTCGCATAGCCAGAAATTGTTGCCAAAATAGGCAATCCTAATTCTTCAGCTTTTTCACGGCTGGCGAGCATCACAGCGGCAGCTCCATCGTTTAGCGAAGAAGCATTACCAGCGGTGACTGTACCGTCTTTTTTAAATGCAGCGCGCATGCCAGAAAGTTTGTCGGCAGTAACAGCACGCGGGCCTTCATCGGTATCAAAAACGATATCGTCACCACGACGTTGAGGTATGGTGACGGTTGTGATTTCGTCTTTGAATTTTCCAGCTTTAATAGCCGCCAATGCTTTCGCTTGTGACTGCGCAGCAAAGTCATCTTGATCGCAGCGGGGGATTTCAAACTGCTCTGCAATATTCTCGGCTGTGATACCCATATGATAGTCATTAAATGCATCCCAAAGGCCATCGGTAATCATGGTATCAACCATATTCCAGTTGCCCATGCGTTGGCCATTGCGTGAGTTTGGTAAAACGTGAGCTGAATTAGACATAGACTCTTGGCCACCTGCGATGATGACATCTGCATCGCCCGCTTTAATAGCCTGTGCGGCCAAATGCAGCGCTTTAAGGCCAGAGCCACATACCTTGTTGATGGTCATAGCTGAAGCAGTTACAGGGATGCCGGCTTTAATGGCTGCCTGGCGTGCTGGGTTTTGTCCACAGCCTGCAGTAAGAACTTGTCCCATCAATACTTCATCGATGACGTCTGCAGAGATACCTGTTTTTTCGATTAGAGAACGAATAACAATCGCGCCTAATTCAGTTGCTTGTAAGCTAGAAAGTGAACCACCAAAGGTACCAATCGCTGTACGGGTTGCTGCAACAATTACGACATCTGTCATAAGGTTCTCCAAATCTAATACTATGAATTTATGATAAAGGGTTATAAACGATAGGTATTATATACCTTCAGAACGTTTAAATTTATCTTATACCTTAAATTCATTAACAATCTGACGTAAATTCTCAGCTTGCTCTGCTAAATCGGAAGATGCTTTAGAGGTGCTCTCTGCTTGTGCAACGGTGTCTTCTGATACGCCATTAATTTTAATAATGTTGGCGCTGACTTCTTCTGAAACAGTTCTTTGCTCTACAGCAGCATTAGCAACCTGGCCATTCATATCATTGATAGTATCGACATTGGTCATAATGCTGGTTAAAGAACTTTCAGTTGCCTGAGATTGATCAACAACTGTAATTGCCTTTTCACGGCTGTTCTCCATAGCGCTTACTGCTTGCTCTGTTCCCTGTTGAAGACGCTCGATAATCGATTGAATTTCACTGGTAGACTCTTCTGTACGCGCTGCTAGTGAACGAACTTCGTCAGCAACCACAGCGAATCCACGGCCCTGTTCACCCGCTCGCGCAGCTTCAATAGCTGCATTGAGTGCAAGTAGGTTTGTTTGTTCGGCAATGCCTTGGATAACTTGAGAAGCGTTGCCAATAAGTGCACTTTCTTTTGCAAGGTTTTGAATGACTTCGCGAGCATTTTCGACTTCTGAAACGAGTGCGGATATGGATTGAACATTTTCAGACATGACTTTTTGTGAGTGCGTTGTATCTTCTTTTGCATGGGTAGTTGCACTGGCTGCTTCATCAGCATTGCGAGAAACTTCTTGAGCGGTGGCTGCCATTTCATTAACTGCAGTGGCGACCATATTAATTTCATCTTGCTGATTGTGAATGCCTTGTTGTGTCATTTTGGCAATTTCTTGTACTTTTTCTGCCCCGCTTGAGACTCCTAAGCTTAGGTTTGCCATCACTTTGATTAGCAGTTGTAGATGTGTAATGAACCCATTGAAATTATCAACAAGATCTCCAACTTCATCTTTCGCACGGGTCTGTAAGCGAATCGTTAGATCCCCTTTTCCTGTCGACATATCGGCTAAAGATCGTACGATGCGATTAATCGTTTTAGTAATAATATTGGCAATGGACCAAGCACTGAAGGTTAGAATAAACATCACAAGCAATGCGATAATAATACCTACATAAGTTGTGCGCTTATTTTGTTCGTTGGTTGTTTTAATGGCCTGCCCAAATGCACCATAACTTTGTTCTCTAAAGGCAGAAAGTTTTTCATTAAAATGGTCGTATGATTGATTCACATTATTGGCTAAAGTGGATAACTGAGTGAAATCAACGGTACCGTTAAGCATATCTTGAGCAAGTTTTATCGCGGGTACTCTGTAGAGCTCAAATGCTTCTTCCAGCGCCTTAGTATCTTGAGCACGTACGTCGTTATTAATAGACGAAATCTCTTCTAGAATTATTGCTAATTTATGGGCTGAATCTTCTGCTTCAATAATTAAATCAGCATCTTCCTCACTCAAAGCATTACCTAATTGATTACGTAATTTATACAGTAATACGCCAGCCTGGTCAGAATGTTCGATCGTTGGAAATATAATCTGTTCGATGGTATCCAGCTTGGCTTCGGTTGCAAGTTGAGACTTGATTGTAAAAGCAAGATAGGCAGCAAAACCCAATATACCGATGACTGCGATAGCCATAATTTTATGTTTTATCGATAGGCCAAGAATAAACTTCATCGTTTCTCCATGTGTTTGGAATATAAACACTGTTAAGGTTATTAAGAATTAGCTCAAGAAAGTGCTTTAAACAAGAAGGCTGCGTATAGAAGGCGGAAAAGCTCTAAAGAGAAGTAGAATTAGGCCTAAAGGGTATAAATAGATAAGAATAAAGAATGGGTTTTTAGAAAGAAGTTCTGTAAAACCCATACTTATATTATGTGAATGTTATAGCTGATCTTGCATTGTTTTGTAGGCGTCCACTAAGCCATTTGTTGAGCTATCAAAGGTTGCATTAAAGTCTTCACCTTCCAAGGCTGCAAGTATGTTGTTTCCCATATCTTTACCCAGTTCAACGCCCCATTGATCAAAGGAATTAATTCCCCAAAGCATACCTTGGGCGGCCACTTTATGTTCATATAGTGCAATCAATGCACCGACAGAGTGGGGTGTTGATTTAGGGAAATAAAGGGTATTACTTGGACGATTTCCAGGGATTACTTTTTGTGCAGCAAGCTCTTCAGCTTCTTGCTTATTAAGACCAGCCTTTAAGCATTCATCCAGCGCTTGTTCTTTGCTCTTACCGGTTAATAAAGCCTGACTTTGTGAGAGTGCATTAGAAACCAACATGGCATGGAAGTTATCAATCGGATTATGAGTGCGCATTGGCAGAATAAAATCACTTGGCGAGAAATGAGTACCTTGGTGCAGTAGTTGGTGGTAAGCATGTTGACCATTAGATCCTACGCCACCCCAAATAATGGGGCCAGTATGATAATCCACTTTATGGCCATCTATCCCTACAGACTTACCACTACTTTCCATATCAAGCTGTTGCAAGTGAGCAGGCAAGCCGCGTAAATAGTGATCGTAAGGTAATATAGCTTGGGAATTAATATTAAAGAAATTAACGTACCAAACACCTAATAACGCCATGATCACAGGCATATTTTTTTCCATGGGAGCAGTGCGGAAATGTTCATCCATTTCGTGAGCGCCACGGAGCATATTTCGAAAGTTATCGATACCGATAGAGATGGCTAACGGTAAACCAATAGCGGACCAAAGTGAGTAACGGCCACCGACCCAATCCCACATAGGAAAGATGTTTTCTTCGGCAATACCAAATTCTACCGCTTTTTCAACATTGGCCGATACGGCAGCAAAGTGTTTTTGTAAATCGTTAACGACACCGCCGTTATCTAAAAACCATTGACGGCAGGCCAAGGCATTTTTTAAAGTTTCTTGTGTGCCGAAAGATTTAGATTGAACGATGAATAAGGTAGTTTCAGGGTTCAGGTGTTTTAAAATTTCGGTAATGTGCGAGCCATCTATATTGGCTAGGTAATGCACGTTGATATGGCTATCGTTATAAGGCTTTAGAGCGCTTGAGGCTAATTTAGGCCCTAAAAATGAACCACCAATACCAATAGAGACAACATCTGTAAAGGGTTTGTTAGTATATCCACGCCAGTGCTTACGACGTATTTTCCAACAGAACTCTTCCATACGACTCATCGTATCGCGAACTTCTGGCATTACATCCTTGCCATCAACCATAATGGGTCGATCACTAAAGTTTCGTAAAGCGGTATGTAAGGCAGGGCGCTTTTCACTGCGATTAACGAGTTCACCTTTAAACAAAGCATTAATTTGTTCAGGTAGGTTACGTTTTTTTGCTAATTGGTTTAGCAAATCCATTGTTTCGCTGGTGATGCGGTTTTTGGAGTAATCGAGTGTTAAGCCAGCAGCAGTGAGGTTAAAGCGATCAAAGCGCTGTTTATCTTGTTGAAACCAATCCAGCATATGTTGCTGGTGGATATCACCAAAGTGTTTTTGAAGTTGTTTCCAAATATCTAAGCTTTGAAGTGGTGTGCTCATAAATATCCTTTATATGAGTCAAAATATCATTGTTGATTCAGTATAAACTTTTGAGTCACTTCATCATAGGGCGCAAAGGATTCAATTACGGTGTGATTCTTAAGCAGCTTTGTGATGTGTTTTTAGAGAGGGCAGAAACAAAAACACCACAACAAGTGTGGCGTATTGATCGTCAAATTGTATTAATCGAATAAAGATCGATTAAGCAACCTGAACAGGAATATCGAAGCTGGTATGGCTAACAGTGTTGTCAGCGTTGGTATAAACCATTTTTGGTTTAAAGTTTTCCAGTTCTTTTTCGTCGTAAGAGCTGTATGCACAAATGATCAAACGGTCACCCACTTGAGCTAAGCGTGCAGCTGCGCCATTGACAGAAATAATACCTGAATTATCTTCACCACGGATAACGTAAGTGGTGAAACGAGCACCATTTTCCATGTTGTAGATTTGAATTTGTTCAAATTCGCGCATGCCTGTTAATTCTAACAACTTACCGTCGATAGCGCATGAGCCTTCATAATTCAATACGGCCTGTGTGACTCGAGCCTGATGTATCTTGGCTTTCAGCATAGTGGACTGCATAGAAAAAAACCTTTAATCCGGTTACTTCTCAATGACTCAGCAGGCAAGAATGCCTCTGTTTTCATTGGTTAATTTATAGCCTTATTGAAGGCGGTGCGAAGTATGCCCTAATCGCTAGTCCGATTCAACGGAAATGGCAAATTATCAATAAGGCGCGCACTGCCTAAAAAGGCGGCTACCAAGATGACAAGCTTTGTATCATCAGGTGTTGCGGGTTTTAAGTCCGATTCGCGACACAAAGCCAAATAATCAACTTTGAACCCTTGTTTATTCAATCTTTGTTGAGTTTGCTCTAATGTTGAAACAAAGTCATTACCCTGTTGTATTGCTTCAGCTATATCTTGCAACGATTTAAACAGCATAGGAGCCAAGTCCAGTTCTTCTGCTGATAAGTAACCATTGCGAGAGCTTAGTGCTAAGCCATCACGGTTTCGCTCTGTTGCAACGCCGATGATTTCTATAGGTATGCAAAGATCTGCTACCATCTTACGAATAACGGCTAGCTGCTGAAAGTCTTTTTCACCAAAAAAAGCTTTGTCTGCTTGGACCATATTAAATAATTTAGTCACAACCGTCGCTACACCATCGAAATGCCCTGGGCGTGATCCTCCGCATAACCCCATCGATACATCAGGAACCGATACAATAGATTGGATTTCTTGGCCGTTTGGATACATTTCGTCGACTGTCGGTGCGAACAATAGCTCACAGCCATTTTCCGTTAATAGTTCCTGATCTTGCTCTAACGTGCGTGGGTAGTTAGTTAAATCACTCTTGTCATTAAATTGAAGAGGGTTGACAAAAATGCTCGCAATTACGACATCACAATGTTTTTTAGCCTTCTTAATTAGGCTCATATGTCCAGAGTGTAAGTTGCCCATGGTTGGAACAAAACCCACGCTGAGTCCTTTGAATTTGGCATGGTGTACAAATTCGCGAAGTTCAGCGACAGTGGAAACGGTTAACAAACTCATGAAACAACCTACTCGTTAATTTTTTTCGACTTATGAAAATTTATGTTCTTCGCCTGGGAAGGTTCCGGCTTTTACTTCTTCGCCGAACGCAGCAATGGCTTGCTGAGTTGTGCGGCCATCGGTCATAAAGTTTTTCACGAATTTAGGTGTATGACCGGAATTTAGTCCAAGCATGTCATAAACGACTAATACTTGCGCATCGGTATCACTGCCTGCGCCAATGCCAATAACGGGTACATTAACGGCTTCTGTAATCGCTTTACCAAGACTGCTAGGAACGCATTCTAATAGAATGCAGTCCGCACCCGCAGCGGCTAATGCAATAGAGTGTTCGATCATTGCTTGGGCTTTTGCTTCATCACGGCCCTGAACACGATAGCCACCTAATTTATTCACAGATTGAGGTGTTAAGCCCAAATGTGCACAAACGGGAACGCCTTGGCGAGCTAATGACTGAACTAGTGGTACCAACCAATCATCACCTTCGACTTTTACCATATGGGCACCGGCTTGCATTAATAATGCGGCGTTTGCTTGGCCTTGCTCTAAGGTGCTGTAACTCATAAACGGCATGTCAGCCATAATTAAAGCGCCTTGGTTTCCTTGAGCAACGCAGCGTGTGTGGTATTCCATTTCAGCCATTGTTACCGGCAAGGTTGTGTCTTTACCTTGGCAAACCATGCCTAAAGAATCGCCGACTAAAATTACCTCGATGCCTGCACTGCTAACAAGGTGACTAAAGGTCGCGTCGTATGCGGTCAATACGCTGAATTTTTCGCCCTTATTTTTGCATTCACTAAGGGTGCGGATACTGACATTATTCATGCTGGGCCTCAGGTTCTCTAATTAGGGTAATCATTTATCTAAGAGTGTGGATTTGGTCGTTATGATTAATCGCGGATGCGGATTAAATCATTATCCAGCTCAGTGAGCAATTGCTCTAGAGCTGTACCATCAGGGAAGACTAATTGTGGACTAATTTCAAATAGAGGAATTAGCACAAAACTTCGTTGTTGGGCGAAGGGGTGAGGAATAGTTAAGCGCTCACTGTTAATTGTTTGATCATCGATTAAAATAATGTCCAAATCCAATGTGCGTTCACCCCAATGGCGTTTACGAATGCGGCCATGGTCTTGCTCTAATTGTTGCAGTGTATCTAGTAGTGCTAAAGGTGTTAGATCGGTTTCTATTAGTGCAACGGCATTGATATAGTCAGGCTGATTTTGTGGACCAATAGGCTTACTATGATAAAGAGAGGAGTGCGATATAAGCGTTGAATTAGGAAGCTGAGCAAGCTCAATTAAGGCTTGCTCTAACTGTTGTTGAGGCTGATCAAGATTTGCCCCTAAACCGATATAGACCAAAGACACTGTAATTACTCAGGGCGACGTGAACGCTGGCGATCATTCGGCGTGCCACGATTGGTACGACGCGGGCGGCGTTTTTTCACGTGACGCTCTTCAGGTTTTCGATTTGCGGCAACTTCTTTATATTCAGCGGTATCCTGATAGTTTGTCCACCAGTTACCTAAGCCTTTTAAATTCTCGCCACACTGCTCGCGCAATAAAATGAAGTCGTAGGCAGCGCGGAAGCGATTGCTTTCAGCCACTTCAGCCGCTTTTTTGCCCTTTTTCTTCTGGAAGCGAGACTGCATATCCCAAATTTCTTTCATTGGAATAGTGAAGCGTTTAGGAATAGATGTACGTTTTAATTGTTGCTCAATAACGCGACTTGCAGCTTTATGCAGAGCTGGCTGAGGTGGAATGTCTTGAGCTAAAAACTCAGCTTGAACGCGCTGCAGTGAAGGCCATAGCAGTGCGGCGAAGAAATAATAAGGAGTAACCGATTTACCAGCTTGAATGCGGGTATCAGTATTTATCATGGTCTGTTCAACAAAGCGGGCTGCGAATTCATCATCAGCAACGCATTGCTCAGTTAACGGGAATAATTCGCCAAAAAGTTTATATTCGCGCAATAAACGGTAGGTTACTAACGCATTGCCAGATAGGAATAGTTTTAGTACTTCTTCAAATAAACGCGGTGCAGGAATTTGTTCCATTAAAGGCGCCATCATCTTAATGGGCGCTTTGGTATCGTGTTCTATTTCAAAATCTAGCTTGGCGGCAAAACGAATAGCTCGCAGCATGCGGACAGGATCTTCGCGGTAACGAGTTTCTGGATCACCCATTAAACGAATCAGTTTATCTTGAGCATCCTGATAACCGTCAGCATAAGAATGTACTGTAAAATCTTTAACGCAGTAGTACATAGCATTAATTGTGAAATCACGGCGCATAGCATCATCATTAATGTTGCCGTATACGTTATCACGTAAAATCATGCCGCTATCGCCAGTTTTGGCCTGCTGACTATTGTGCTCTTCTTTTGGCGAAGTGCGGAATGTTGCAACCTCAATCACTTCACGGCCAAATAACACGTGTACAAGCTTAAAGCGGCGGCCGATTAGGCGAGAGTTACGAAATAGTTGATTTACTTGTTCAGGTGTCGCGCTAGTGGCAACGTCGAAATCTTTTGGGTGGGCCCCCAGCATAGAGTCTCGAACACAACCGCCAACTAAGTATGCGTCATAACCTTCTTTATTTAAGCGATATAGAACTTTAAGGGCATTCTCGCTCAATTGGCGGCGGCTAATACCATGTTCTTTACGCTGTAAAATTTGCGGCTTGCTGTCGTTCTCAGCTTTTTTAGCTTTACGATTAAATAAGCGCGCGACAGTATTAACTATGGACATACTTAGGGTGCCTGAATATTAGCGATTATTGTTCAATAATGGAGGTGCGAGTTTACCTGATGGATGGGTGCTTTCAAAGTGTATGACAGATTTAATAAAAGCTTAGGGTAAATAGTGTTAGAAAATGGGATAAGTATTTGAAAATAAAGCAGAGAAATAAACCAAGGCCTGACAATTATTATTTTTATTGGCGTCAGACCTGGTTAAGTAAATTAACTGTTTTGAATACGCAGGAACTTTAAGCTCCATTATTATTCTTATTATACGTGTGCTCAATGACGCTCACTTCGCACTCAAAACAACCAATTCCTTTTGCCTCGTTATTGTTTTTATTATGAGGCCACCTCTAATGGGTGTTCTTGATATTACATAGCCGCGATTTTTATTTTTATTGTTGCGGTTATCTTCAATCTTGCGTTTTAGCTTTGTTATTTTTATTAGTGCTTAACGCTATATATTTAATATATAGCTAATCCCGTGCCAAGTTTGATAAATCCTTTTAAATCAATATGTTAGTGATTCTATTAAGTTGTTTTTAACGGATGTGAGGGGTGATGTGTTACCTGAAGTAATGTTCAGTCGTAACAAAACTAATCTCTAAGTAACACTATGTAACTTTTCCATTAAGTGCGCCACATTATGACTAGGTGACAATTTTCGAGTCCTACTTTGGTATTAGACTTGAGTTTAATAAAAAGGCGTTCTTTGAGTATTTGGGTATAAAGCAAGAAATTTGACGGAAGATGTGTATAGAATTTTAATGTTTATCGATTATACGAATAGGTTTTCATTTGTTTAGAAGTGTTTATACAAAATATTGACGGGGAATTTTATGTATTGTTGTTTAAGTCTTAAGAGGGTAAATGAAGGACCAATTGCTTTACACTTCGTTTGGAGTGTAAAGCAATTAGTGCTTAATGAGCCGGGGTTATTATTATTATTAGCTCTGATTAGCGTTATTATTTTTATTAGTGCTAACCAATATTATGCTTCCCTTATTTTATTTTTATTATCTGGGTAACATTGTTTTTATTAATATTTAATATATAGCACTTGTTGTGCCAACTAATTAAATATCAATAAAATCAATGGCTTACGAGTTGTCATTGGAAAGCGGTAACAAATTGGCGCTTTTATCTGTTACCGGTCTAGCTGAATTGTTTGGTGTGATGATACTTGAGTGGCGACTTAAGACCGATTTATTCCTACTAAGGATTTAGTCTTAATTAGACTTGGTTGCTTTTTTGCGCGGAATGCCCAGTCGCTGGCGGCGCTCCCATAAACATTTACGAGAAACCCCTAGCTTGCGGGCTAGGTCTGTTTCATTCATGCCGTCTTCGTTTTCTAATACGAAATGCATGAAGTAGTCATCTAAAGATAAGTCGCCTTGGTTTGTTTCGACAGGGTTTTCAGTCTGAGGTTCCAATAAATTTTCTTTTAGGGTTTGAGGTACAGCTTGATCTGGAGAGATATCGATAGCCATATCGGCAGATGTTATTTCATCTCCATCCGCTAAAATTACACCTCGCTCAATGGCGTTCTCTAGTTCACGCACGTTACAAGGCCATTGATATCGTAAAATAGAACGTCGAGTACTCTCAGGTAGCGACATCATGCTGCGATTCATTTTTTTGCAGCTTCGCTCTAACATAAACTCTGCAAGTTCTATCAGATCTTGTCCGCGTTCTCGTAAAGCCGGTAAGTGAAGTTCTAATACGTTAAGGCGATAGTATAAATCTTCGCGGAATTCACCCTTGGAGGCTAATTCCTTCAAGTTCCTATGAGTCGCAGCAATTAGTCGGACATCGACTTTTCGACTTTGAACTGAGCCAACACGTCTTATTTCACCCTCTTGCAGTACTCGTAATAATCTAGCTTGAGCTTCTAAAGGAAGCTCGCCTATTTCATCTAGAAAAAGAGTACCTCCATCAGCAGCTTCTACTAAACCTAGGCGCAATGTTGCCGCTCCCGTGAAAGCGCCTTTTTCATGTCCAAATAATTCAGATTCAATAAGCGTTTCAGGAATAGCCGCGCAGTTAACCGAAATCATTGGGGCATCTTTACGTCTGCTCTGAGTATGTAGTGCTCGGGCCACCAATTCCTTACCGGTTCCTGATTCACCCTGAATCAATACGGTTGCATCGGTGGGCGCCACTTTGCTGATTTTGCTAAAAAGCTTCATCATTGGCTGACAGCTGCCGATAATGCCGGTGACTGGATATTCTTTTTCTATTTCATTCTGCAGCACTTCATTGCTGCGACTGAGATTTCTCTGTTTAAGAATGCGCTCTACCGTGATCGACATTTCTTCGTGATCAAACGGCTTGGCAATATAATCAACAGCACCTAGTTTCATAGCGTCGACGGCAGACTTTAAGCTGGCATAGCTGGTCATAATAAGAACCGGAACATCGCCTGCAGGTTCAATTAACTCGGTACCATTACCACCAGGCAGACGGAGATCGCTAATAATCATGTCGTAATCGCTAAAGGTAAGTTCCTTTGCAATATGAAGAGATTCAGCTTCGAAAATTTCATGACCTTGGCGTTCTAATAAACGTTTAACCGCCTGTCGGATAATTTTTTCGTCCTCTACGACTAAAATTCGGCTCATGCGGTTTGGTCCTCAAGTAATTTATCTTGCACTTTAGGTAAGCGTAAAGTGACACAGGTTCCTGCACAATCTCGTGGCTGAGATGGGCTCTGTAAAGATTCTAATATGTATTCTGGCACTGGGCTTTCAATGCTAATTTGACCATAGTGTTCTTCAATAATGCTATACACTAATGCCAATCCGAGCCCTGTACCTTTACCCACTTCTTTGGTCGTAAAGAAGGGGTCAAAGATATGGTCTAATTTATCTTCTGCTATACCGCTACCTTGATCGATAACGTGAATAACCGCCTGATATTGATCGATGCGGCCGGTAATGTAAATGCTACTGTCATTTGGGCTAGCGTCACGCGCATTTCCTAACAGGTTAATAAATACCTGTACTAAGCGCTGAGAGTCACCGACAACTTGCCACTCAGGGTTGCACTGGTTGGTGTATTCAATATCCCTTCCTTGATCGCTTAAAAGCAATAGCTGAATGGCTTCATCGATACAAACACTGATGTTTACTGGAAGGTGTTCCGTTGTCTGATGGCCTGAGTGAGAGAAGTTCATCAGCGATTGAACGATGCGGGTTACTCGCTTGGTTTGCTCTTGAATTTGAGAGGCCATTTCCAGCACTTCTTCATTGTCGGTTTCATAGCGCATGCTTTGAGCTAAGCAATCAATACCTGTAATCGGATTACCAATCTCATGAGCAACCCCTGCTGCTAAGCGTCCAATAGAAGCTAGGCGTTCGCTGTGCATCAACTCTTCTTCGAGCATTTGGGTTTCGGTTTGATCCTCAACCAAAATAACAATACCACCAGGCTGTCCGCCAGAAGCTTTAATGATTGATTTATGAAGGTTATACCAATGTGGGCGGCCTTGTTGCTCAATGCGTTTCTTATGCTGGTGGATAGCATTATCCACTAAAAACTCATTCAGCATACTGCCCCAAGGTTCTATAGCTGAGGTTAAGCGTGAGCCTGTGACATCACCTGGATTAATTCCTGTCAGTTCTTCCATGGCAGTATTCCACATCAAAACTTCGCCATCATCGGATAGCGAACAAACACCAATAGGTAGGCGCTCTAAAGTTTGGCGGTGATAGCGACGTAAGTTATCTAGCTCCCCTGCTAGGCCGCTTAACCGATCATGGAAGCCTTCGATGCGCTGCTCAATTTGATAGATATCTTCACTGAGCTCCGCATTCTCTTGGAAAGGTAAATTACGGTTAATAATTTCGTGGGCGACCGTTGGTCCCATTAAGCCAGACAAGTTGGCTTCTAGACGCGAACGTAAGCGGCGTAAAGCATAAGGACGATCTTCGTAAGACGGTAAGCTTAAATCTGCCAATGCTTGGTGAACTTCACGTTCTGCAACGTAACGCCCTAAAGGTTTACTCAATGACACAATGATATCATTTGAGTTTCCGGCAATTAATGGCTTTCGGCTTGGACGCGAAATAGTGTCAACAGAGCAGGCTTCTGCTGCTGTTCTTTCCGACGTTTTTTGCTTGGTCGTCAGGCTAACTATAATGAATAATATAAGGTTAATCCCGAAGCTTCCCATGGCAGCAACATGCCAGTTTTTCATATTGGTATCAGGAAGAGGAATCGAAAAGTCTAAGCCAAGTGTTAATTGTGATAATGGCAACAGTAAAGTGTAAAGCCATACAATAATCCCGACACTTAATCCGCTAATCAACCCCCATCGATTGGCTGTAGGCCAATAAAGGACTCCTAGAACTCCAGGCAAGAACTGCACGGCGGCAACAAATGCGAGAATGCCTAATAACGTGATTTCTAAATCTGCGCCGATTAAGCGATAGAAGGCATAAGCTGCTAGGAGAATCGCTGCAATCAAGAAGCGGCGAGTCCATAATAGCCACTGATAAAAATCTTGTTTAGGCCCCGGTTTATAGCTAGGCAAAACAATATGATTAAGAAACATGGCGGCTGTCGCCAACGTGGTGACGATGATCACTCCCGAAGCTGCCGCCAAGCCGCCAGCGAAGGCCATCATTACCAATAGCTCAGAATCCAATGCCATACCGATGCCTAATGCATAGAATTCAACGGGCACATCCAGTTTTAAATACACCCCAGCCCATAAAATAGGTGGTACAGATAAGCTCATTAATAGGAGAAATAACGGTAACCCCCAGCTCGCCTGGCGCAGCGCTTTAGGGTTAATGTTTTCCGTAAAAGTCACGTGAAACATGTGAGGTGCAACAACTGCTGCTGCAAAGAATACGAGAAGTAATGTACGCCAAGGTCCATCTTGCAAGCTGGTATGACGGCTAATCAATTGCTCTTGGTTGGTAGCTAACCAGCTTTCCATGTCTCCAGAACCGTCAAATACAAAAAATAGGGCGACAATGCCTAGTATAGTAATGACGATAAGCTTCAATAATGATTCGAAAGCAAGCGCAAACACTAAGCCTTCATGCTTTTCTCGTGGAGAAACATGGCGAGCGCCAAATAGAATGGCAAATACCATCATGGTTAAGCAAAAACCAAACGCGAGTGTTGTCGAAGGCAGATCGGCATTTAATAAATGCATACTTTCTGAAACCGCAGCGATTTGCAGTGTAAGCAGTGGTAAGGCAACCGCCAAGGTGAACAGTGTCACCATTACTCCCGCTAAGCGACTTCGATAACGAAAAGCAAATAAATCAGCTAAAGAGCTGAGTTGATAGGTGCGAGTAATATGCAATATGGGTTTGAGTAGTATGGGGGAGATGATAAATGCCCCACTAATTCCCATGTAGTAAGCTAAAAATCCATATCCGTATTGATCGGCCATGGAAACTGAACCATAAAATGCCCAAGCACTGGCGTAGACCCCCAGTGATAGTACATAAACCGCAGGATGATGAACCCAGCGTCTTGGTACCCAGCCTCGTTCGACAACATAGGCTGCCGCAAATAAGAAAAACAGATAACCAAATACAACCAAGCTTAATTGAACAAGACTAAAACTCATCTGGGCCTCGTTTACTACTAACCCAAACATAAGCTGCTATTAATAAAAACCAAAAAGCAAAAGGGTGATACCAAGCACCGTTAGGAGCTAGCCACAAATCTATAATGACAGGTGAGAAAACATATAGGCCGACCATAAATAGCAGTGCGACACGGTAATCATACATAACGGGCTCTTATTATTAGCTATGCGTTTATAGTGTTACTGAGGGTAACATATAGCAGGCTTTTAAGGGTATTAGATAGCAGCTTGGCTTTGAATATTTGATAGAACTTTGATGTCCCAATGGGCGATGCCCCATTCCAACATTTCTTTGACACTTGCAGTGCGTAATTTTTCTGGCGGTTTTTGCCTAAGCCAAGACAAAGCTAGCCACAGGTTCTTAGTTGGATTGCTAAGGTCTAGGGCTGGGGCCAAGTTCTGTTTACTTAGCTTTTGTCCATTTGCTGCACATGCGACCGGTATGTGTGCATAATTGGGTTCGGGGTAATTAAGGGCTGCTTGCAACATGTTTTGGCGCAGCGTGGAATCAATCAAATCGATCCCTCTAACAACATGTGTAACCCCCTGATGATAATCATCAATGACCATGGCCAATTGATATGCCCAAAGCTGGTCCTTGCGCTTCACCACAAAATCCCCAATATCTTGCTGTAATGATTGTTGGAACTCACCCTGCAACATATCTTGAAAGGATACCTTGTCACCTTGTTTCAAGGACAATCTTGTTGGTGACTGGCAATTAAAGCGCCAAGCAAAAGCCGGTACGTTCGAGTCGATTACAGAATAACAGTTGCCAAAATGAATACCGTTAACTACGTTCAGTTGTTTACGAGAACAGGTACAAGGAAAGACAAGGTTATTTTTAATTAGCCGGTCGAGTGCTTGCTGATAAATATCACTTCGTTGGCTCTGGTAGACGATAGGTTCATCAGAAAATAGGTGGTAAGTATCAAGAGCTTCGAGAATTCGTTCTTGTGCGTTAGGCATTTCACGGGGAGGATCAAGGTCTTCCATGCGGATGAGCCATTTGCCGCCATGACTATGAGCGTCTAAGTAACTAGCGAGTGCTGCTAATAGCGACCCAAAGTGTAATGGACCGGTAGGAGAAGGGGCAAAACGGCCAATATAAGGAATATTGGCCGTCGTATCGTGCGAGCTGCTTTGCATTTAGTTGTTTAATATTAAGCAACTAAGCATTGATGACTAAACACCAAGCTGGCGTTCTTTGATCTCTGCTAGTGTTTTACAGTCGATGCAAAGGTTTGCAGTTGGGCGAGCTTCTAAACGACGAATACCGATTTCAACACCGCATTCTTCGCAAAAGCCGTAGTCATCTTTTTCGATCAACTCTAACGTTTTATTGATTTTCTTAATCAATTTACGTTCACGATCACGCGCGCGCAGTTCCAAGCTGAATTCTTCTTCTTGGCTTGCACGATCACTTGGATCAGCAGCGTTATTCGCTTCCGATTGCATATGTTCTTTCGTACGATCAACTTCTTCCATCAATTCTTGCTTCCAATTCGCAAGGATCATACTGAAGTGTTTACGTTGTTCGATGTTCATATACTCTTCACCAGCCTTTTCGACATAGGGGATGAAGGTTGTAATTGCAAAAGCTTTATTATCTTCTGGCATAATTGCAGCAGCCTCGTATCGCTGAAGGGTTCGAACTTATCTCGAACTAAGCATTATTCCGTACGTTCTTCCTGATATTGAACGCTTTATTTTTTAACGCAGGCAAGCTATCAGATAAATGCCTTCCTTACCATCAACTTAATCACTTTTCTTCAATTATATTAACACTTTAGTGGTGAGAGAGGGTAAATCTGGCACAATATGGTCATTGTTAAGAAATTTTAAGTATTTGGGGATAAACCTTTGAGTGGATTTGCATCGCGCACTGATGATATTGCGCCATTTCAGGTAATGGCTATTTTGCAGCAAGCTCAAGCGCTTGCCGCGCAGGGCATTGATGTGATTCATTTGGAAATAGGTGAGCCAGATTTTGACACGCCACAGCCTATTATTGATGCCGGAATCAAAGCGCTTACAGCAGGTAAAACCCACTACACTCCTGCATTAGGTTTACCTGAATTACGACAAGCAATTGCTGATTTTTATCAATCTCGTTATGGAATAGAGATTTCGGCAAAGCGTATTGCGATTACTCCGGGTGCATCTGGAGCTCTTTTATTATTAATGGCAGCGCGTTTAGAAGAGGGTGATGAATTGTTAATGGCTGATCCCGGCTATCCATGTAATCGACATTTTGCGCGAGTATTCGAAGCGAATGGACGGTTAATTCCAACGACTGCAGAGAGTGGATTCCAGTTAACCCCACAGCATATTCAACAAAACTGGACTCAAAGTGTAAGCAAGGCTGTATTAATAGCGAGCCCTGCTAATCCGACAGGGGCAATGATTTCTTATGAAGAGCTCGAACAAATAGCAACTGCTACGCAAGATAAAGGTGGTGAACTTTGGGTGGATGAGATCTATCATGGTTTGACCTATCACGAAACAGAGAGTAGTCGTTTTAAAGGCGAGCGCCCACAAACAGCGCTGGCACTTGGGGATCAAGTTGTTGTGATTAATTCTTTCTCAAAATACTTTGGCATGACGGGGTGGCGTTTAGGCTGGATGGTTGTGCCAGAACATTATATTCCGGTCGTAGAACGTTTAGCGCAAAACTTATTTTTAGCACCGCCGACGCCTTCCCAATATGCTGCTTTAGCCGCATTCAGTGACGAATCTTTAGATATAATGGAGGAGCGTCGTTTAGAGCTTCAGCAACGTAGAGATTATTTATTGGCTGAACTGCCTAAATTAGGATTTAAAATTCCTGTTGTGCCTGATGGTGCATTTTATATTTATGCTGATGCGAGCGAATTAACCCACGATACTCAGGTTTTTTGTGAACAACTTTTACAGGATACGGGTGTTGCGCTAACCCCAGGCTTTGATTTTGGCGATCATAATGCCCACCTTTTTGTACGCTTTGCTTACACCACTAAAATCGATCGTTTAGAGCAGGCAATTACGCGTATTAAAGTCTGGCTTACAAAAAAGCATTAGGAAATAAAATCGATGAAATATGAACGCCCATTATTAACGGGTAAATTAATTCAGCGTTATAAACGGTTCTTGTCAGATATAGAGCTTATTACGCCGGTTGAACGCGCTGGCGAAATCGTTACTGCCCATTGTGCTAATACCGGTTCGATGACCAATTGCAAAGATGAGGGCGCTAAGGTTTGGTTATTCGATAGCCAAAACCCAAAGCGAAAATTACCCTTGAGTTGGGAGTGGGTTGAAGTTGAAGGTAAATATAAAGCCTGTATTAACACTGCTCGCGCGAATCAGCTTGTTAAAGAAGCTTTGCTGGCGAATAAGATTAAAGAAGTTCATGTGAATTCTGCTGAATGTTTAAAAAGCGAACCGAAGGTCGATGAAGGTCGGTTAGATTTTTTGGTTAATCCTAAAGAAATCTATATAGAAGTTAAAAGTGTTACTTTGCTAGGAGCGGAAGGGGTAGAGGAGAAAGACAATGTAGGCTATTTCCCTGATGCCGTGACCAGCCGTGGTTTGAAGCACATTGAAGTATTGATGCGTTTGAAAGCGGAAGGCAAGCGCGCAATTCTATTCTTCTGCGTACCGCACGAAGGTATTCATGAGGTGAAAGTTGCAGAGCATATTGACCCAGCTTATGCGGCAAAGTTACGCGAAGCTATGGCTATGGGTGTTGAGGTTTTGGCGTATCAGGTTGAATTTCAACCTAACCCTCAAGGCCAGGTTCAGGGGATGGAGTTAAAAAATCCTCTTATCGTAAATATTTAATTATTCTAAATGCACAGTTATTAGGCCCTGATTAAGAGAGAAGTCTACTTTAATCAGTGACTGACCTTGGCAGGGGCCCATTAAACACTCACCATCTTCAATTTTAAACAGAGCACCATGGCTGCTGCATTGAATCATGCTTTCATCGATATCTAAGAATTGATCAGGTTGCCATTCCAATTGAATACCTAAGTGTGGGCACGAATTTTCATAGACATAGATCTGCCCATGTTTCTTTACAGCAAACAAAAATGTTTCATCAATTTGAAATCCTTTGCTTTTTCCCTCAGCAATTTCGTCGCTATGGCATAGAATAGGCATAATTGATCCTTAACCGTTAAATCTTAGTTAAATTAGATAGGTAATTTAGAGGCGCTAGTTTAGCCTTGTTTCGCTCATGATTAAAAAACTTTTAACATCTCCATTTGGCTGGATTCTGGGTATTGTATTAAGTATCGGCATTTGCCTGGGTGCTTTATTTATGGGCTCGGTTGATCACCAAACACTAATGAATACCGACATTGGCTCAAAAATATTATGGGATATTCGTATACCAAGAGTCTTGCTGGCGTTTGTTATTGGCGCGAGCTTGTCCTTATCAGGAGTACTGATTCAAAGTAATGTACGTAATCCATTAGCGGACCCCAGTTTAATTGGTGTATCTGCAGGCGCAGCATTAGGGGCAGCATTAATGATAGTTGCTGCAGAATTTGTGGGGTTCGAGACACAATATTATATTCCTATAGCAGCCTTTGTTGGCGGTATATTAGCAACCATGACTGTTTTAAAATTAGGTCGTAATGATCTTCCTGGGGGAATGGCCCTGTTAATTTTAGCGGGTATCGCAATCAATGTAGTGGCAGCTTCTTTAATTGGATTATTAAGCTATATCGCAACAGATAGTGCATTAAGACACATTACTTTTTGGTCTTTAGGTAGTTTGGCCAGTGCTAACTATTTTTGGCTGGCGCTTTGTTCTATAGCATTATTAATCGTGTGTATTTGGTTACCGAAACAACATCGCAAATTGGACGCGATTTTATTAGGCCAGGCAGAAGCAAACACCATGGGTGTAGATGTTAAACGCTTACAAATTCAGAGTATTATTTTAGTGGCTTTACTCGCTTCATTAGCGGTATCTGCGTGTGGAATTATTGGTTTTATTGGTCTAGTGACACCACATATTGGACGTATGCTGGTGGGGGCAAGCCACCGTTATTTATTACCGCTTTCTTTCTTCCTTGGTGGTAGTTTATTAGTAATTGCTGATGGTATGGCGCGGACAATTATTGCGCCAGCAGAATTGCCGATTGGTATTGTGACTGCGCTTATTGGCGCGCCGGTTTTTATTTGGTTACTGGTTCGTGAAGGGAGGCGTTTGCAATGGTAATGTCTTTACAAGGCCTAAGTCTTCAGCGCAACGGAAAGAAGGTTCTTGATAATATTTCGGGTGAACTTGTTGGCGGAAAAATTATTGCGTTATTGGGTCCGAATGGCGCAGGCAAGTCGACCTTAATTCAAGCGATGGCGCGTTTATTAGAGTGCCAAGGGCGCATTGAAATGAAGGGACAAGCATTGGGAGAATTCTCTGCTGAAGAACTTGCTCAGAACCTCGCCTATTTGCCTCAACATAGTCAATTACAGTTCCCGTTAGAAGTTGAAGAGGTGCTTTCTCTTGCAACTTTACCTTTCAATGTGACCCGTTTACAGCAGCGCCAACAAATTAAACAGGTCATAGCCGATTGGGGTATTGAATCGTTAGCGAATAAAGATTTTCGCCAACTTTCCGGTGGTGAGCAGCAACGCTGCCAAATTGCTCGTACGTATTTACAGCTTTCCAATATGGTGACAGAAGGGCGAGGGCAGGGTATTTGGTTGTTAGATGAACCTACCAGTAGCTTGGACCTAGAGCATCAACAACAATTAAAAACGATTTGTACGCAGGCCGCTAAGGAAGGTCATTGCGTTGTTATTGTACTGCACGACTTGAACCAAGCATTTAGCTTAGCTGATGAAATCTGGCTATTGGATAAAGGAAAGTTAAGAGCGCAGGGGAAAACATCGGAAGTTGTTACTGAAGAATTAATTAGTGATGTGTTTAATGTGTCGGTAAGGCGTATTGAAGACAATGAAGGCAGTATATTTGTCTTTAGTTAACTATCCGTTAGCTAAGAATTAATCGGTAGGCCCCATATATTTAATCTCTCCGCGCTCTAGTAATTCAAGATATGACTTTTCAATTCTATCTAATACTTCGACTGCATTCGGTGTGAATTTAGATATTATGAAGTAGACATTAATTGAATGAAAATCTGTGTATTTTACTCCAGGAATTTCTAAATCTGCTAATACGGCTTCAGAGGGATACTGATAGTTAATAACATAATCAACACGTCTATTTTTTAGCATCTTGAAAGATGATAGATGTTCAGCGGTCGAAGAAATTTCAATGTTGTTCTTAGTCTCAGTAAAATATTTTATTAAGCCACCATAACTATACCCACGTATGATGCCTATTCTATGATGGTCTATATCTTTTTTTGTGATTGGCAAAGGGGTGTCGGCATTGGCATAAATGCGCATTTTAATTTCAGAAACTTTTGTTGTGCTATAAAGTACTTTATCGTCGTATTCTGGTGCACCTTTAATCCCTAGGTAGAGATGTGTCTTACCATTACCGAGATTTAGGTATAAGCGTTTAGCTGGGTAAATATCAATGCGATACTCTAGGTTCGCATTGCGAAGTGTTTTTTCCATAACCTTAAGATAAATTCCATCAGGCTCTTTATTTTTATTTTGAAAAAAATAGGGTGGGAAAATCATAACCCCAGCTTTAATTTCTTCTGCTTGAGGAAAATGTGATAGCAGCATACAAACCATGGCATATAGTGTTAATTCCCATGTTTTAGACATACTTCCCCCTGCAATGATAGATTAATTCATGACATATATTATTAAAGTGTAGCGAAATTTATTGGATTCACACAACGGTGTACGCATTAACTGAATAAATTAATATCGAGTATTAACATGTAAAATGTAAATAATAGAAGGTTTTAATATAATGAAAATAAGGTAGCAGCATCCTTAAAATGCGACTACCTATTTAAAGTGCAGCTGCCAAGATAGGCAGCGCAGATAAGTCTGTGCAGTAGTGTTTTATTCTAATGTTAAACCAATGCTCTCACCAAGTCGCAATGGTTGTTCAGCTTTCATATCTTCTAACCAGTGCATTTTACCTTCGCCAAAACAAACAACGATAGTAGAACCTAAGAAGAAACGCCCCATCTCTTCACCTTTTTCAATAACTAAAGGCTGCTGGCTTTCGCCTTGTACAGGATAACTGGTAGAGCGTACATTGCGATCAAAAGGCGTAATTCGACCAGCCCAAGTTGTTTCAATACCAGCAACAATCATAGCGCCAACTAAAACAAGTGCCATAGGCCCAAGTTCTGTATCAAAAATTGCTACAACGCGTTCGTTGCGAGAGAAAAGTCTTGGTACATTCTCTGCTGTTGTTTGGTTAACTGAGAATAAATCTCCAGGCACATAAATCATCTCACGTAATGTACCTGTTACAGGCATGTGTAAACGGTGATAATCTTTTGGTGATAAATAAATCGTCGCGAACTGACCACCCATAAACTCATCAGCGGTTTTGCTATTGCCACCTAATAATTCAATTAACGAATAGTCATGTCCTTTAGCTTGAAGTACACGTCCATTTTCAATCGGGCCTAATTGACTAATTGCGCCATCGGCAGGTGATACAATTGAATTACTAGCAGTATCAATTGGGCGCACGCCAGCTTTTAGTTCTCGCGTAAAAAAGTCGTTGAAGTTTTCGAATGCTTCCGGTGTTTGGCGTTCTGCTTCTTCCATGTTGACATTGAATTGTTTAATAAACTTGCTGATAAATAAGTTCTTTATCCAATCAATTTTAGTTTCCGCTATCCAGCCAACTAGGTGCGATAGTAAATGCTGTGGAATGACATATTGAAATGCGATGAATAATTTGTCTTTAATAGATGTAGCCAAAATAATTTCCCATTATATTTATAAAGTGTTTTTTAGGCGTATTTAAAACAACGCCTTCTTGTTTACTATTAGTTGTTTATTATTAAGCTTTATTGCCTGTGGTTATTGGGGTTGAAGAATCATTTCCCCATTCAGCCCAAGAGCCGGCATAAGCTTTCATATTACGGCCTAAAATTTTACCCACTAAGTAAGTGAAGCCTGATCTGTGGTGAGTTTGGCAGTGTGTAACAATCTCTTTATTTTTCGTTAGACCTATAGAATTCAATAATGTTTCAAACTCTTTTAGGTCATTAATACGTAAGCCACGTTTACTATCCATACCAAGAGTCCATTCATAATTGACGGCACCTGGTATATGTCCACCACGAGTAGAGATTGCCTTTTCTCCAGTATACTCTTTTTCAGAACGCGCATCCCAAATAGCAAAATCATCATTTCCTAAACGGGCAATAATTTGATCTTTGGTGAGTTCAAAATCATGATTGAATTCAGCAATGGTATAGTCACTTGCAACAGCAGCTTGCTTACCTTGTTCTGTTGGTAAACCTGCCTGTAACCAAGCATGAATACCACCATTTAAATAAGAGTAGCGAGTATGGCCAATCATATCGAGAGCCCAAATTAAGCGCCCAGCCCAGCCACCACCTTCATCATCGGAAACTACGACGTGCTTATCAATTGTTAAGCCTATATTTGAAAACACAACATTAAGTTGCTCAAGACTTGGGAGTGCACCGGGGGTTGGCTTTTCACCTAATTGAAGATCTTTAAAATCTAAGTGAACGGCTCCAGGTATATGAGCGTTCAGATAGATATCCATCTTACTTTGTTCAATAACCAGTAAGTTATCATCCTCTAGAATTGTTAATAGCTCTTCTGGTTCAAGTAATAAAGGGTAGTGCGCCATGCTGCCATCCGTAGATAGTATTCAATATTGAATACTATTGTACTCTGGCAATAGGTTGATGTCAGGCTTGGTGCCTATTTACACGCATTTTATTTGTTTTATCAGAGCTGCTTTGACTCTTTCGTATTTCAGCCAATTTCGACAGGCTGCTACTGGCGTGCATGCAAAGATTTTTAAAGGCGATGTACTCAGAAGGCTGCACAGGCATCTTTTGATTTCCTGTACCTAAATCTGCAAAGATAATTCCTATAGGGCGGTTGCCTGAAAATAATGACATCATCATAAACTCATTGGGTAGCGCTGCGACTTGCTGAGGCGGTATATTCTTAAGCATTTTACTGCGGTTTTGATCGGTAACCATTAAGCTGGCGGGCTTTTCTAGTATTCTTTTAAAAATACTGCCTTTACTTAAATCTAAAACTAATCGACACAGCGGATCTGTTTCTGCTAATCCTTGCTGATAATAAACTTTAGCTTTATCACCTTGTTTATTTTGAACAGCGATATAGGCCTGGCTTAAACCAATACCTTCAGTGATCCCTTTTAATACAAAGCGCATAAGAGTGTGCCAGTCGCCAAAGCTTGAAGCTTCTTCATCAAGCCTGTGAAGTAACTTTTTCATTTTCTGCTGATCAATTTTACGCTGAGCGGGAGGCTCGCGATTAACCGAGGCTGCTTTTTTCGGCAGTGGCTTATCTCGTTCCATTACCATCTTAATCGGCTTGTTTTCACAATGGATAGCAGGAAAATATCGTACGCTACTATGACTAGGTGCCAGTAGGCTATTAATGGAACTAAGTAACATGCCTTTATGGGCGAGTTGCAGGCTCTGATTAATCACTTGTTGATGAACTGTTTCGCTACTTAAGTTTAATAGATGAGCGGTTATCTTAGACCAGCGAAGACTTTTAGCTCGGTAAGCCCCTATGCGGTAATGGGCCGCAAGCATGTTAACGCAGTAAATGAGCATTTCACTTTGCTGGCATTGGTGCTTGAGTTGTTTATTGTTATCAATATGTAACAGATTCGTTTTTCGTAAAGTTTTCCAAGGCCTAACGTTGGGCCATATGGATTGTTGCCATAAAGACTGACATGGTTTTGGTAATGAAAGCTTTTTGGCTAGCATGCTCCATCGGCTCAAGCCTTTTTTATCTAAGTTTGAAAAACAATGTTGTAATGTAGGGATAACTTCTTTGTTCTTTGCAAGTTGGTGCAATGCTTCTTGGCTAGCTTCAACTTGGATTAAATGCCAAGGCCACAGGGGTGCACTGGCAAGCATTGCGGCCCAGTGTGCTTGGTGTTGACTCATTCCGGGTTTAAGCTTAGCCCAGTGTCCTGCCAAACGACCTGCAAGAGCAGCAGTATGAAGCATCGCGACATAGTTTCTTTCGCTGCGCAGCGCAGAGTGTTCGTGTACAACAGGGAGCTGCTTTACTAAGGATACGACGTCCTCCATACCTAATAGTGAGATACAGCCAGCAGCCGTACTGATCTGATCCAAGCTCGATGGATTCCGTTTACCTATGCGTATAAGCATGTGTAGGCAAACGGCAGGATCTTGCTCTGCAATCTCAGCGAGACTATCAAAGCTAAGGCTAGCCTTACCTAATAAAGCACGAAAAGAACGTCTCGTACTTGCAAGTATTGGAAAGTCACAGAAATCTTCTACGTCTGACCAAGCATCCGTATCAGGTTGGCACGCTGTCTTTCTAGTATTAATTGTCATCTGTATATTTGAGAAAACCTTAAATCTAACCTTTACTTACTATAGTCAGTTTATATGAAACTGCTTATTTCCCTTGATGACTTTTGAGATCAAACTCGAGTTTAAGGACATTTGTTGAACAACCAGGAATGGTTTAAATGCTGTTTATAATTGGAATTATCGTTGTATTTGGTAGCGTTGGTTGGGGCTTTGTATTGTCTCATGGCCAGCTAGCCGCATTGTGGCAGCCATTTGAGGTTATGATTATTATGGGGGCCGCAATAGGGGCCTATTTAATTTCAAATCCTTTTCATTTGGTACTGGAATCTTTGAAATTAATGCCACAGGTTATTTTGGGCTCAAAAGTTAATAAAGCAATGTGTTTAGATGTGCTGAGTTTAATTTATGACATCTTAAATAAATCACGTCGTGAAGGCATGATGTCCATTGAGTCTGATGTTGAAAATCCGAATGCCAGTGCAATTTTTGCACGTTATCCTGCCATTTTGATGAACGAGCCTTTGGCGAGGTTTATTGCTGATTACTTTCGTATTATCTCTTCTGGCAACCTTGCCTCTCATGAACTAGAAGCATTGATGGATCAAGAAATTGATGCTCGTTTACATGAAATTGAAGCCCCCGGAAATGCTTTAAGTAAAGTCGCGGATGCGCTACCAGGCTTTGGTATTGTGGCAGCTGTTTTGGGTATCGTTATAACCATGGCATCAATTGGCGGAGATCCAGCAGTGATTGGTCAACATGTTGCTGCGGCACTAGTTGGAACGTTTATGGGGATTTTGTTTGCGTATGGTTTAGTGGGCCCAATCAGCCTACGCATGAAACATATAGCAGAGGATGAAATTAAATTATATGAAGCGGCTAAGGCTTCAATTATTGCTTCCATGAATGGATTAGCGCCACAGCTAGCCATTGAGTTTGGTCGTAAGTCTCTATTCACTCATGGACGACCCACGTTCGATGAAGTCGATAGTAAGGTTCGTGGGCGTTAGCTTATGAACGAGATAGGGATTATCGCATGGAGAATTTAGGCCAAGCTCAAATAATAATTAAGCGCGTAAAAAAAGCTAAGCATGAAGATCATGGTGGTGCTTGGAAAGTAGCAATGGCAGATTTTGCGATTGCTATGATGGCGTTGTTTATTGTGCTTTGGCTGACCAACTCTTCAAATGAAGAAGAGCGTCAGGCCATTGCAGGTTACTTCCAAGATCCGCAGGCCTATGAAGATGGAAAGCGTGTTCCTAGCGCTTATGTTATCGATTTAGGTGGTACACCTACAACGGCTGATAACACAGCTATATCAGAAACATTAGACCCAGAACAGATGCTGCAAGCTGAAGAAATCGAAAGCTTAGCTGAGGCCATTGAGCGTAAGCGTTTAGAGCAATTAAAAGCAGAAATTGAAGCAAAAATCGAAGCCAGCCCAACGCTTAGTCCATTCAAGGATCAAATGACACTTGATATCACTACAGAGGGTTTGAGTATTCAAATTGTCGATCAAACTAAGCGGCCTATGTTTAACGCGGGAAGTGCAACGTTAAAGTACTACAGTGAAGATATTCTGTATGAATTGGCTCCTATGTTGATGACAGTAGAAAATCGATTGTCGATTACGGGACATACAGATGCCGATGCTTACGCCAGTAAGAATCCAGAAGATGATGTGAACTGGGAGCTTTCGGCTCAGCGTGCTAACTCTGCTCGACGTGCCTTAATGGAAGCAGGAATTGAGAAATCACAAATAGCTCAAATCTTAGGGATGGGAGATACCGCTCCATTGGATATTAAAAATCCTGAGAGCGATATTAATCGCCGAATTGCGATTGTTCTACTGAATAAAAAAGCACAAGAAGGCATCGAGTCGCGAACTGGTGGTGCTGGTGTGAAATTTGTAAACAGTGATGACGATAAAGCTGAGAAAGATGCACGCACGCCGGTGATAAATACTTCAGGATCTTTGATTAAAAGCTTGCAAGATGAACGTGAACGTTTAGACAATAGTTACGATACACCGCCAAACGAAGAAGAGAGTTTTTGGTAAACCAGAGCAACTTTTATTTCATAGGCGAACAAGACTGGAATAAAAAAGGCTTCTCGTTAGAAGCCTTTTTTAACTTAGGCGCTTTTTAAATTTAGAAACCTTTATCAAACTCACCTAAGGTCGACAGAATGCGTTTATAACTATCAAAGCGCAGTTGGCTTATCTGCCCGCTTTCTAGACTTTCACGAATCGCGCATTTGGGCTCTAATTCGTGTTTACAGTCGCGGAATTTACAATGACCAATCATGTCGCGTAATTCTTTAAAACCATACAGAACATCATCAGGTTCCATGTGCCATAAGCCGAACTCACGAATCCCTGGAGAGTCGATTAAGTCACCGCCAGCAGGGAAGTGATACAAGCGAGCAGTCGTTGTCGTATGGCGGCCTTTCTTACTTGCCTGAGACAACGCACCGACTTTCAATTCTTGATCAGGCAATAGCACCTGGATCAAACTGGATTTCCCCACACCTGATTGTCCAACGAAAACACTGATGCGATCGTTGAGCACGCTTTTAAGCTCTTCTAAGCCGTCTTCCTGCTTAATCGACAGTTCCATCGTTTGGTAGCCGAGTTTTTCGTAGTCCTTAAGCATGTTGCGCATATAAGGGCCGGAAACGTCATCGAGCAGATCGGTTTTATTAAGCAGAATAATTGGCTCAATATTACAGTTCTCAGCCGCGACTAAATAACGGTCAATTAGATTGGGATGCACCACAGGTTCACAAGCAACGACCAAAACAATAAAGTCGATATTCGCTGCGACTGGCTTGATCTCGTTATAAGGATTTGGGCGTGATAACTCACTTGCACGTGGAATAATCGCAACAACTACACCGATTTCATCTTTATCCATGCGAAAGATAACTTTGTCACCAGTCACGAGTGAACCTAAGTTTGCTCGCATATGACAGCGACGAGTTTCTCCAACCCCATCTTCATTCAGGTTGTCTAGTGATTCGACTTCAACTTGAGTACCAAAGTGCGCAATGATTATGCCCTGTTGTTCAGGTCCTAAATCATTACCCGTTAGCTTTTCAGTAATGTCTGACTCTTTACGTGACGCTCGGTCAGTACGTTCTTTTTGAATCTTTTCGATACGCCATTGCTGACGTTTATTTAATTTTCTTTTGGCCATAACCTCTATTGTCGTTGTTGGCCGCGATGGACGCAAGTTGCTAAACTACATCTATTGATTAGGAGTAGTAGCAAAAATGAGTCGAACAGATACCTTGGTCTGGATGGACCTAGAGATGACAGGGTTAGACCCTGAAGATAATGTGATTATTGAGATCGCTACAATTATCACCGATGACGAATTGAATATTGTCGCTGAAGGCCCCGTCCTTGCTGTGTATCAGCCAGATTTTGAATTGGATAAAATGGACGATTGGAATGTCAATACTCACGGTAATTCCGGTTTAGTTGAGCGTGTAAAAAACAGTTCTGTGAGCATGGCCGAGGCCGAAAAGCAGACTCTAGATTTTATTACTCAGTACGTAAAAAAAGGTAACTCACCGCTTTGTGGTAACAGTATTCACCAAGATCGTCGTTTTTTAGTGAAGCAAATGCCCGTTTTGGAAGAGTTTATGCATTATCGCAATATTGATGTCAGCACATTGAAAGAGCTAGCTAAGCGCTGGAAACCGTCTATTTTGCCCGGTTTTAAGAAGAGTGGTTCACACAAAGCATTAGATGATATTTTAGAGTCGATTGCTGAAATGAAGTACTACCGAGAGCACTTTCTAACAGATTGATTTTTGCGTATTTGCTCAAACGAGACGAAAGCCTGCTTGCATTGCTGCATCATTAAGATGCTGGCATGCAGCAGCGCTTATATTTTTTCCCGCTGCCACAAGGGCAGGGAGCATTTTTTTTAGGGGCTACATCAGCTTCTAGTTCAGCCAAATTCTGTTGATAAAATTGGCTTAAGTACTCGTAAAGTTTGGGGTGTTTTTTCTTCAGCATCTTTGGGCGTTCGAAAAAATATTCAGAAGAGACTGCAAAAAATTCTGCGCTATTGGTCGTAGCATAGTCGTTAATATTGCTACTGCTGTTTTCCATCTCATTAATTTTATGATGCACAAACTCAAACCAAGGTGCGCAATATTCATATTTAGTAACGCGCTCAGGAAAGCCATCAGTCTGACCATCTGCCATATCAACAAGATGAACAAACTCATGAATGCCGACGTTATGTTTATCTGCATCATTACTAAAGCCATGATGTAAGTCGGGTTTGCTTAGAGCCATCTTCCCAATCATTGGGCCCGTGCCCACCATGCCGCTAATTAGTGAGTCGGGCATTCCATATTGGTATTTATCATTAAATCGCCCAGGCAATAAAATAACCGTTTCAATATTAAAATAATGCCAATGAGTAAAGCTCCACACAGGAATAATAGCGCTGGCCGCAATCAGTAACCTATCTTCATCGGTGACTTCAACATCTTGGCTGCCTTCAATTTTTGTCGTTTGCCAAAATAGAAGACAGCGTTTCTCAAAGCAGATTTTATCGAGATCAGATAAGTGGCGATAAAAGCTCACGCTTTTTCGTAAGAATAAGCTCCAGTCAGCTTTCCAAATATCTTTATGGGCTAATGACGGCGCATTGGATTGAGAGAGCTTATTTTTAAAGAAGCTTTTAATCTTTAATAAAAGTTGATTAAAAAACACCTAATGCCCCTCAATATTTCTGGCGGTATCAATTCTTTCTTGCGTGTCTGGGTGGGTACTTAAATATTGTAACCAATGATTTAAGCTATTTTCTATCTCATCAACTGCATCACTAGTATTTGAGTCTGAATCTAAATCAGAATGATCACTGACGTGAGAGTTAACCAATAGTGTCATTGCATCCGCGAATGCCGCGGGAGATATATTAAATTTGGGTAAATTTTGATGCGAGAATTCATCCGCTTCTCGCTCCATATCACGAGAGAAAGCACTTTGTAACAAACCAGTTCCAGCCCCAAGTATTAATTCACCGGCGCCTTCAATATCACCAAACATCATGGCAAATAACATAGTCGTTGCCGTAGTTTGAGCAACTAACTTCAAACTGTGTTTATGTTCAATGTGCCCGATTTCATGAAGTAGCACTGCAGTGAGTGCGTTCGGATCTTGTTCCATTAAAGTAACAATGTCATCAGTAACAATAATACTGCCATCGGGTAATGCCATTGCATTTGCCCCCATGCCAAATTTTCTAAAATGAAGTTTGTATTTAGATTCTGGCAATTCTAATTTAGTAATAATGTTTTGCCACTGCTCAGTGACTTCGTCTTGTTGTTGCTTTGATAATTCACTGGGATCAAAATGGGTCTTGTCGAGAATATAAAGTGTTTGCTCGCCCATGCTTTCTGCAACACTATCAGGAATGAAAGCGACGGCAGCATGAGAGGCAGCAGGTAGTGCGTAATTCACCATCCCCCAAAGAAACAGAGGCACGATAACAATAGATGCCAGTACTGTAAGCCAGTGGCTTTCTAACCATTCCGCTAGGCGATGTTTATTGCTCATTGCAGGCCAGCGAAAGCTGCTGTCATCAGGAATGAACAGTGCTCCATCAGGGAATATTATATCTACGGGTAAGCCTGGAATAACGGTGCCATAGATGTATTCATCCGGCCAAGACTCTATGAGCTTTTCATCAGAAGTCTTTTGCTGAATAACTAACTGACCTGTTTCGTAAAGCATCGCACTTGCAGGGTACGCTTCAGCGCCCCCTGCAAGCTGATAAGTTCCTGAAATATTTATCATCGTTTAGATATCATGCTTTAGTTATCATGGTTTAGACGAAGGACATATCAGTATCGAACAAGCCAGCAGCTTCTTCACCGAATGCAGAATCGGAACCTTCAATCGTATTGACCAGTTTATCTATGCCGGGTTTAATGGTTACTTGAGTGACGGATGCAATATAGCGTGCTGTACGAATTTTAACGACAGGAATGGCCAAGCCTAGGGTTACTATTAGTAATAGAATGTTAGTTAGCATAAGTACTGCAAAAGCAATGGGTTTCATATCCGCTTTGAAAGAAACAACATCATCAATGCTCAGTGTTTCCATTAAATGGTTATAGATGAAAGATTGAAAAACGGCCGCAGCAATATTCATTATGATAATAAATAAAACCATAGGTAAAAATAAGCTGGCGGGATTTTCTTCAGTTGGTGCCATAGGCATTCCAAATGCACCTATTACTAAAGCCGCACCAATTAATGCAATCCCCACAGTAATTAATGCGGCAATATAATACTGGCTCGCTGAAGAATTTTGTTCAAAGTGTTTGCCGCCGTACGTTATATTGCTATTAATATATTTATGAATCTGTTGTAAAACCCAAGGCATAGCTAGATAAAAAGTGACTAAACCAATGATAGGCAATAATAAGAAGTGAACAATTACGCCGCCGTATGTACCTTCAAAAGAAAAACGCACATTACGATAAGCCGTCATTCGCATGGTGAATTTTAGACCTTGAATAATCAGCCATGGCATAGCCACGATAAAACCTAAAGCCATAATAAGGCCTATGATTGGGTTTATTTGACTTAAAATCATATAAAGAGCAAACACAATAACTGCAACAATACGCCCTTTTAGGATTTGCATTGGTGTGGCTAAAAAGCGGAAGCTCTGACCATCAACCTGAGTGTGGCCATATAAATACTGGGCGTCACGAACTTTGGCCCAAGCGCTGTAGATACCGAGCGTGACAATACTTAAGAACATATTCACAAACCAAAGTTTGAAATATTCACCTGATTTACCAGTAAACTTAATAAAGTCTGTGCGCTCTGTGGATAATCCATTTTCCATATAATTTCTTCCTTGTTTTAATTAAGCAGTATTTATAATGGAAGTGATCAATAATAGAAAGGAAAAATCGGAATAAAGAAAGAAAAATAGAAGGAATAAATAAAAAGATGAAATAAAAGGCCTTTAGTTTCTTATCAGCCTTTTATAGGTTCCTTTAAATTTACAGAGCTTAATCCAGCTCTTTAATAAAGATTTTTGAGTTTCTCTGAAAGTTATAAAGAGATTGTCGCTCTTTGGGTAAAGCAGACAAATCCGCTTCGCTAAAGCCTCTTTCCATAAACCAGTGTGCAGTACGCGTGGTTAGCACAAATATTTTGTTTTTGTTTTCCGTTTTGGCTTGTGCGCTAATCGCATTTAATAAGCGATCACCACGTTGCCCTGAACGGTATTCGCTGCTCACCGCTACGCAAGCAAGTTCAGCGAGTTCGGCCGAGTAAGGATAGAGCGCAGCACAAGCGATTATTATTCCGTCTCGCTCGATTACTTTAAAACGGTTAATTTCCGTTTCTAGCATCTCTCGAGAACGACGTACAAGGACACCTTGTTCTTCGAGTGGTGTTAACAGTTCTAAAATTCCACCGACATCATCGATATTTGCTTGGCGTAATTGTTCGTAATCGCCGCCTGTAATAAGCGTGCCGGCACCTTCATGGGTGAACAGCTCTTGTAAAAGCGCGCCATCAATTTTATGGCTTAACAAATGAACTCGCTGAATACCTGCTTGTACAGCAGCTAAAGATGCTTGCGCGTGCATCTTATGTTCGCCACTTAGGCTTTCAATCAGACTCGACAGCTCATGACTGGTGATTTGGGAAATAACGCCGTCGTCACTTTCAGCTTGCCCCTGAGTTGCGGGTAACCCACTGTCTTCGCCCATTAAAATCAATTTTTCTGCGCGTAAGGAAATTGCCGCTTGTGTCGCTACATCTTCTGCTGCCAAATTAAACATCTGGCCGCTTGGGGAATAACCACAGCTGGATAACAAAACGATGTTGCCTTGATCTAACTGCTTACCAATTGCTTGACGATCAATACGACGCACTTCGCCAGTATGCTGAAAATCTACGCCATTAATTACGCCTTTGGGTTTTGCTGTAACAAAGTTTCCGCTTACAACCCGAATGCGTGCACCATGCATTGGTGTGTTGGGGAGACCAAACGATAAACGTGCTTCGATATCCGATTTCACAATACCAATAGCGGCTCGAACAGCATTTAAGGCTGCTTGATCGGTAACCCGTAAGTCACCATGAAATTGACTTTTAATGTTTAATACGTTCAATGCTTGGTCAATTTGCGGACGTGCACCATGAACAATTACCAAGCGCACGCCGAGACTATTAAGCAGGGCAATGTCTTGAATGATGTGAGCAAAATTGTCGTCAGCAATCGCATCGCCTTCTAGCATCAGCACAAAGGTTTTTCCTCGGTGTGCATTGATGTAAGGAGAAGAGTGGCGAAACCATTTTACGTATTGGCTATTATCCATTTTTATCTATCAATATATGAAGGTGTAGGAATCATTATTACAATGTATTCAGTTTAGGCAACATATCACAAACAAGCTTAAGCATTAAGTTACTCAGGCTTTATTAAGGCAAAATGTCTCAATAAATTGCGATAACAGCGAGACTGTCGGTTTAATTTGGTCCATATCGATAAACTCATCCAACTGATGGGCTTGATCAATAGAGCCTGGACCAAGTACCAAGGTTTCCATTCCCAGCTGCTGCATGAAAGGCGCTTCTGTAGCAAAGGCGACTGCATGGGATTGATGGTTAGTTAATTTTTCTGCCAGCTGAACAAGGTCTGCATTTTTTTCGGTCGCAAATGAAGGCACACCCGGAAAGAGAGATTCTAGCTCAAACTCAACATTATGGCGGCTGGCAATTGGCTTAATACGCTCTGTCATTTCATGGCGTAATTGCTCGTTACTCATGCCAGGTAATGCACGTAAATCAAAGGCTAACTCACAACTGCCACAAATACGATTTGGGTTATCGCCACCATGCAGGCAGCCAAAGTTTAATGTGGGTACTTCAATTTCAAAGTCTTGATTATGGTTCTCTTCTGCAAGCTGAGCACGGTAAGCTTTTAATTCCGTCATNACATCATGCATAGCATCAATCGCATTCACTCCTAAATTAGGATTCGATGAATGCCCTGCATTTCCTGTGAGGCGAATGGTCTCCATCATAATGCCNTTGTGCATACGAATAGGCTTTAACCCAGTNGGTTCGCCAATTATCGCGTAACGACCTTTAGGTTTACCTTGTTCNACTAATGCTCGGGCACCACTCATTGAGCTTTCTTCATCAGCGGTCGCAAGAATAATAAGCGGCTGTTGTAAATTCAGCTGTTTAGGATTACCTAGTTGGTTAAGAATATTTTCAATGGCTTCGATTGCAAGNGCAAAAAAACCTTTCATATCACAGGTGCCCAACCCATAAAGCTTGCCATCGCGCTCTGTTAGTTTAAATGGATTGCTCGTCCAGCGTTCTGGATTGCAAGGAACGGTATCGGTATGACCACTTAACACTAGCCCACCAGGGCCGCTGCCCAGTGTTGCAATAAGGTTAAATTTATCAGCTTCTCCAATGCGCTCTTTCGGTACCGGCATTATTTCGCAGTCAAATCCTAAAGGAGTTAGCCACTCGGCTAATAAATCGATAACGACTTTATTGCTGCTGTCATACTCTGGCAGAGCAGAGCTAATGCTGGGAGCAGCAATCAGTTGTTGGAAGCGTGAAATAAGTTGAGACATGGAAATACCTTATTCAATTCCGTGAGCAATGTTTTAACGAGCTTAAAAGCTTTTAAATTTGCCTTAAGCATAACGTATTCTTTGAATATCAGCTTTGTTAGATGGTAACTCATCCTAATCCATCTTATTATTCCGAAATGAATCATGAAATCGAATTAAAGTTACGTCTAAATCCTCGCGAGTTACCACTTTTAGAGCAAGTGTTAGCTAACCATCAATTTGTCGTTGAGCCAACATTGCAGTTACTCAATCGTTATTTTGATACGCCTGNCATGGCCCTTAGCCAAGGTGGAGCGGCATTGCGTATTCGCCAGCAAAAGNTGCTTGGCCAAGANCAGGCTCAAATTATTCAAACGCTAAAGACCCGTGGTTCCAGTGCTGGTGGATTACATCAACGAATGGAGTGGGATTGGTCGTTATCTGAAGTTGCGTTGAACTTAGATTTGATTAAAAACTCTGATGCTAAGGAACATTTATCGCCTGAGCTAAATCTTACAACCATTGGTGCGCTTTTCACCACAGATTTCCAGCGTAAAATGTGGTTGTATACACAAGGTGAAACTGTAATCGAAATGGTCTTAGATCAAGGCGAAGTCTCTACCGAAGAGCATAGCATTGATTTATTAGAATTAGAGTTAGAATTAAAAAGTGGTGATGCGGAAGTTCTCTTTAAGCTGGCGAATACTTTGGCGCAGCAATGCCCTGTGCTGATGAGTGACATTAGTAAAGCAGAGCGTGGTTATGGTTTATTAGCGCGTTCTCAAACGTATCAAGGTATTAAAAAAGATTGGCAAGATAAGTTGCCCGTTTTTGATGAACAGCAAGATGTGATTAGTGTATTTCAGACTTACTTCTCTTATCAGCTTTCTGTTTGGCAACGTAGCCTTGAAGCCGCCCTTTGGGACGGTGAACAGCAGCGGTTTTCTGCTGTTAGATCGCACATAATGCAGCTGCAAAACTTGTTAACACTTTTCAGTAGTATTGATTGTTTGGTAGAAGTTCAGCTTTTACAGCGACAATTACAACAAGCCGCTGATGCAGAGATGGATATTTCGTTAATCTGGGGGCAAATAACCTTAGGATGTGGCCATTTGCTGTTCCAATTAGCGAATGACGGTGCCGTTTTTAAAATGAGCTCACAAGAAATATTGGCACTTAGAGCTCATGTTGAGCAACTTAAAATGGGTTTGAGTTAAGACTCATACAATGGAGTTAGCAAAATGAATTCTTCAGCAGATCGTCCTGTCGCACTTAATATTTTAGTGGATGATTTAAAAAAAGACGGTTTATTAGATGATGATAACTATCAATTAGCTCAGTTTGCACGCCGCGGACAAAACGAGCTTAAGATGCATCCGTTTTCGTTTATTGGTAAGCAAAAGTTAACCAATAACATCACTGCTGGAAAGCTCACAGAAGAAGCTATTTGTGAATGGGTCGCTGAAAAAGAAGGCCTGAAATACAGCCGTATTGATCCGTTAGAAGTTGATGTTGCTGCTGTAACGTCTGCTATGTCTTATGCATTCTCTGAACGTCATAAAATACTGGCTATTAAGGTTGATAAAGAAAATCTTACGGTTGCCTGCAGTGAGCCTAATATTACTTCTTGGGTGCAAGATTTAGAGCACGTATCTCGTCGTAATATTGTTCGTGTGTTGGCAATGCCTAGCGAAATCGAACGCCACAGAGTCGAGTTCTATCAACTGGCTAATTCCATTAATAGAGCTTCGTCTCAACACGATGGTATTAGTGGCATTCAAAATCTTGAATCAATGCTGGAATTAGGAAAGGCCACCGCGCCGGATGCTAACGACGAGCATATTGTTAATGTTGTAGATTGGCTTTTACAATATGCCTTTGAGCAGCGCGCCAGTGATATTCATATTGAACCTCGTCGAGAAATTGGTAACGTACGTTTTCGTATCGATGGTGTTTTGCACTTAGTGTATGAGTTACCTGCGCAAGTTACCCAAGCGGTTATTGCCCGAATTAAAACTTTGGGCCGAATGAATATAGCTGAAAAGCGCAAGCCTCAAGATTCGCGCTTAAAAACTAAAACACCTACGGGTGAAGAGATTGAACTGCGTTTATCTACGTTACCCACGGCTTTTGGTGAAAAGCTAGTGATGCGTGTTTTTGATCCTTCTGTGCTGGTGCGTAACTTTGCTGAACTAGGCTTTAGTAAAGAAGATTATCGCCGCTGGCAAACAATGACCTCGCAGAACAATGGCATCATCTTTGTGACAGGGCCAACAGGGTCGGGTAAAACAACGACCTTGTATTCAACCCTTAAAGAATTAGCGACGGTTGAAGTAAACGTTTCGACTATTGAAGACCCGATTGAAATGATCGAGCCATCTTTCAACCAGATGCAGGTGAATCATGGTATTGATCTTGATTTTGCGACAGGTGTGAGAGCGCTATTACGACAAGATCCTGACATTATTATGGTGGGTGAAATTCGTGATTTAGAAACCGCTGAAATGGCAGTGCAGTCAGCATTAACAGGCCATTTGGTGTTATCAACACTGCACACCAATGATGCGCCAACGGCGATTACCCGATTATTAGAGTTGGGTTTACCCCCCTATTTAATTCGTTCAACTATGCTAGGTGTTATGGCTCAGCGCTTAGTTCGGATACTTTGCCCTCACTGCAAAGAAGAAGGGCAGATTGATGACTTAACCTGGAAAGGCCTTGTGGCTCCTTGGAAAGTTGCTAAGCCAGAAAAAATCTATCATCCGAAGGGATGCTTAGAGTGTCGAGATACCGGCTTCATTGGCCGTATGGGTATTTATGAAGTTCTGCCCATTAGCAATGATATTAGTAATTTGATTAATGGTGATTCTGATCATATCCAGATTAAGCAGCAGGCCATGAAAGAGGGCATGCACAGCTTGAAATTAAGTGGTGCTCAGAAGGTCTCTGCAGGCTTAACTACGGTTGAAGAAGTAATGCGGGTTGCACCAATGTCCTAGTTATTGGATGTCGAGTCTAGGATCAAGAGAGTAGGATAAATGCCGTAAACTGACGCAAATGTCTTAATAAAACTATTTAAATTGGGTTTAGGCATTAAAAAATACGACTCAGTCATAGTTAGTCGAGTTAATAACAGCTAAGCTAGGCATAGGCGCAAGAATAGGCATCGATTGATAGTGCGTCATCATAATTGCAATTTTCAACTGCAATCTAATTTAAGAAATACAAAAGTAAAGATAAACAGAATGGCAACAGACGTTATTACAGCGCCTCCTATTATTGATTTAGAAGCCTCGGGATTTGGTCGCGGCAGTTATCCTATTGAAGTGGGTTTTGCGTTAGAGAATCGAGATATACACTCTTTTTTGATCAAGCCAGAAGATGACTGGACGCATTGGAGTGAAGAAGCTGAAGAAATTCATGGTATTACCCGTGAACAGCTGCAAGCTGAAGGCATGAGTATTGAAGATATCGCTCTTAAACTCAATGAAATGCTGCGTGGTCAAACACTGTATTCAGATGCTTGGAGCTTCGACAGTTCTTGGATTGGGCGTTTATTCGACAGTGCGGGTATCGTGCAACGCTTTCGAATAGAAACGATCAACAAACTATTAAAGCCTGAGCATGTTGAATTTTGGCATCCAACTAAAGAAGCGGTTCTAGAAGAATTGGGATTAAAAGCTCATCGAGCAGGTATTGATGTACAAGTATTGCAAGAAACCTATTTGCGGATTTCTAATATGAGCTAGTATCACAAACTGTGTATAACTAGATCGAAAAAACGAAGCCCCTATCATGAAAATGACTGGGGCTTTTTTCTATTTATTGATAAGTATATGGAGAATGCTTGATGGTTTCATTCTGTTCTTTATCATGCTGAATCCATAACTGAGCTCCTGTCTCTTTTACAAAACGCTCCATTTTTTCCATCGATTCTAGTGTTTGTTCTTTATCAAAATTAAAAGAAGGTACACGCTTGTGTGTGCGGTTTTTTGTGAAGTGATACAAGTCCCCTGACAGCAGAATAGGTCCTTCCTTTTCTAGGTTTACGAGTAACATCTGATGTCCTGGTGTATGACCAGGAGCAGGCTTAATAATCACACTACCGTCACCAAAAACATCATGATCGCCGTTCAATACCATGATTTTTGTTTTATCAATTTTATTGTAACTTGCTGCGTTAAATCCAAAATTTTCTGGGGTTGGTCCAAATGCGGCATCGTATTCTGCTTGCTGAATAAATAACTGTGCGGTGCTGAATAAATTCGCATTACCCGTGTGATCACCATGGAAATGAGAAATCCCTAAAAACTGGATATCTGAAGGATTGATGTTAATGGCGGCCAATTGATCTGACAAAGGATTAGTAACCGTCAATTTTAGTTTTCCTCCAAATACTTCAACACCTTTCTCACCAACAGCATCCGTAATACCCGTGTCCCAAATCATATTGCCTTTCGGATGTTGAATTAAGTAACAGCTATCAACAAGGTTCTTTTGCACACCTTCGTCAACACCAGGAGAAAATAAAGAAGTATCTCGAACTTCAACTTCTCCGCATTCAAATGCTTGGAGCGTCAGAGAAGGTTTTGAACTACAAGCAGCCAAAGACAGTGCAGCGAATGCGATTAGTATATGTTTCATTGATACATCCTGTTGGTTTAGTTAACGAATAGGGTATACGTTTTATAGCATGAATCGGATTAAATTTATGAGTTTAATCATTTTAAAATGTGTCGCGATGCTGGGCAGTTTAGCAATCAAAAATGGCGATTTAGGCTCTATTCATCGATCACAATAAATGTAATTGTCAAAGTAACTCAAAGCACACTGCAAACCTTATAGCTAAATCTACATACATAACGGAAAAAACGATGACAAATTTTACTGCGATCAATCTTGTTAAACGCCCTTCTGGTGGCCCTATCACTAAAGACCTGTTTGAAATTGTTGAGAAAGAAATGCCTACCGTCGGAGAAGGGCAGATTTTAGTTAAACAGAACCATATGTCTTTAGACCCAGCAATGTTCGGTTGGATGAGCCCTGATACCAATAGCTACATCCCTCCTGTTGAATTAGGTTCGGTAATGCGCAGTTCAGGCATAGGTGAAGTAGTAGAGAGTAATCATCCGAAGTTTAAGGTGGGGGATCGAGTAATGGGTATGATGGGGTGGCAGCAATACTTCCTATCTGATGGCCAAGGATTAAATAAGGTTGAGGCACCCTTACCCGACGAGGCTATTCTATCTATTTTCGCATTACCGGGTATTACTGCGTCACAGGGCTATTTCAATGTAGGGAAACCCAAAAAAGGAGAAACCCTTATCGTAACGGGCGCTGCTGGTTCTGTTGGTTCTATTGTCGGGCAGTTAGCTAAAGCAGATGGATTACGTGTTATTGGCGTTGTCGGCACGGATGAAAAAGCGGATTGGATTGTTAATACACTAGGTTTTGATACGGCGATTAATTATAAGTCTGATGACTTAGATGCTCAGCTTGCTAAAGCAGCGCCTAACGGTATCGACATGTTTTTTGAAAACACAGCGGGTCCTATTCAAAGTTTAATTGTGGATCGTATGAATGCACATGGCCGGGTTATGGTGTGCGGTTTGATTGCTGATTATTCTAAAGAAATACCCTCGCCGGGTCCTAGCTGGGTTAGTGTGTTAAAGCGTCGTTTAACCATTCAAGGTTTCACTATGCCTGATCATTACGGGCAGGTACCTGAACTAATTGGCAAACTAACGCCTTATGTTATGTCGGGTAAAATTAAACATCGCTCTCATGTTCTAGAAGGATTGGAGTCAGCGATTGAAGGTTTGAATTTGTTTTTTACAGGAGCCAATAAAGGAAAGTTAATTGTTAAACTGTAGTTAACAGCTTTAGTAACGAGCGTCAGTCTTATTTTTAATCGTCAAATTCTGATGTGTTGCTAAGCAATAAATGAGAGATTAGAATGCTTAATCACCTAATGTGATTAAGTGCTCTAATTCATTCTGAGAGACAGGAACGTAAAATGAAAGATTCAAAAAGTACCATGATTCCACTAGAGCCCGATACTCAAGTAGAATTAGATAAGGTATTAAATGCTGGAGGGTCTGGCAAAGTCATGCTAGAAGGCAGTGACGAAGTATTTATGATCAAAAAAGCAGAAAGTGGCAATGACTATGAATTGTCGAAAGTCGCTTCAGAATCTTCAAGTAATAATATGCGCAGCGCATTAGAAAAAATTAAAGCAAAAATGCAGTAGGTTTATTATTTATAAACAATGATGAATTTCGAGACCGTTTAATCTAGCCAATCTCTAGCGGTCTCATTATGCAATCAGAGGTCTCATGTTTCGCTGGATTATTGTTTTTTATAGCATAAGTTTTTGTGTGAATACCGTTGCTGATATTAACCTAACATCCTTGGATAAAAACGGAATTAAGCTCTGGGAATCCAAGGCTTTTTCAAAAAAATCTTTATACACTCTAGAATTAAATCGTGATCGTCTTGCTTTAAAAGCAGTCAGTAACGCTTCTGCATCGGGTTTGGTTTTGAAAAAGAAAATCGACCTTTCAGAAACACCTTACATGAGCTGGAGCTGGCTTATAGAAAAAACATTATTTCCGTTGGTTGAACGCAGCAAAGAAGGTGATGATTTTGTAACGCGTATATATGTTGTAATTGACGGCGGATTTATGTTTTGGAAAACCTTGTCTTTAAATTATGTCTGGTCGAGCAACCAAGAGAAGGACTTAGTCTGGGATAATCCTTTTGCTGGTTCTAATGTAAAAATGATGTCTATTAGAGGTAAGGGTTCTCAAACGGGACAGTGGTATGACGAACGGCGCAATGTTTATGAAGACTTGATTCAAGTATTTGGTGATAAAGGCAGTGAAGAAGAAAATCGAGAAGCGTATGGCCAAATAGATGTTGTGGCTATTATGACAGACACTGATAATAGCGGAAAACAAGCTGAGTCATATTATGGCGATATTATATTTAGTACTGAGTAATATTCTGAAAATATGGCTCTAGAAATAAACACTGAATTCATTATATGAACTCAGTGCTTGATCCATTTTCTGGTGCCAATAAAACACTAAAAAACAAACAACATTACTTATTTAACGAATCCAAATACGCACGCGTACCTTCTTCTACTGTTGCGAACGCTTGGTCGTACCCTATCTCACGCAGTTTAGAAATATCGGCTTCTGTGAAGCTTTGATAAGCCCCTTTTAAATGCTCAGGGAACGGCATGTATTCTTTTGTCGCTTTAGTGACATGAGTGCCTTTTTCATCGTGCCAATCGATAACAGCATTCGCTACATCGTTAAAGCTCTGACAGCGGCCAGTTCCTAAGTTAAAGATACCAGATTTATCTGGGTTATCTAAGAACCATAAGTTAACTTTTACAACATCGCCAACGTAAACGAAATCGCGACGTTGTTCACCGTCTTCATAACCATCGCTGCCACCAAATAATTTAGCAACACCATTTTCTTTCACTTGGTTGTTAAAGTGGAACGCTACCGAAGACATACTGCCTTTGTGTTGTTCTCGTGGGCCATACACATTGAAGTAACGGAAGCCAACAACCTGAGATTTAAAGGTATGTTGGATTTCGCGCACGTACTGGTCGAATTGCCATTTAGAATAACCGTAAACGTTCAATGGCTGCTCGTGTTCACGTTGCTCTTTAAATACAGAACCTGCGCCATACACAGATGCACTGGATGCGTATAAAAATGGAATCTCACGAATAATGCAGGCGTGTAAAAGTGTTTTAGAGTATTCGTAATTATTTTCCATCATAAACTTACCATCCCACTCTGTCGTGGAAGAGCAAGCACCTTCATGGAAAATAGCTTCGACGTTATTTAAAATGGGATCATCAATTTTAACTAACTGTAAGAAATCATCTTTATCAAGATAATCAGCAATGTCGCAATCGCTTAAGTTATAAAACTTTTTTCCGTCTGTTAAATCGTCAACAACGATAATGTCTTTACGACCTTGTTCGTTTAAAGTCTTAACGATGTTACTGCCAATAAAGCCAGCGCCGCCTGTAACAATAATCATAATTTATTCACCCAGAATATTATCTTAGCAAACTTGATACTGTTTCACGGCATGCAATAAATACGTCCGATTCACCAGTATCAAGCTAGCTATCAAAAAAATTACTCGTATTCTAATTTGAATAACGAGCAATGTAGAAGTGATGGTACATAACTGTTATACGAATAGGCCGTCCCTCCGCATGGAAGCGGAGGCCGAGCTTACATGGACGTACTTGCAGCGTGCCATGAGGGTAATAGTTTCTGTACCAAAACACTTCGGTAATTAATAGATATTTAAATAAGTACTTAAGCTTTCTCAGCCTGAATACGCTTAACGATTGCCGTTGTTGAGCAGTCGTCTTTAAAACTTAAAACAATCACTTCGCCGCCAGCATCCATAACCGCTTCGCCGCCAGCGATTTCTTCAATCTTATAATCGCCGCCTTTCACTAAAATGCTCGGAAGCACTTTAGTAATTAAACGCTCTGGCGTATCTTCAGTAAAAGGCACAACCCAATCAACACTCTCCAGACCGGCCAATACTGCCATGCGATGATCAAGTGAATTAATCGGGCGAGTAGGGCCTTTTAGGCGAGAAACTGATTCATCAGAATTTACCGCAACCAATAAACGATCGCCTAATGTTTTCGCTTCTTTTAAATACTGCACATGGCCAGGGTGAATAATATCGAAGCAACCGTTTGTCATTACCAAACTTTCGCCACGCTCTTTACATTCACGTACCAGCTGCATTAACTCATCTTCATCGAAAAACGCTGCGCCACCATGTTGCTCACTTCGAATATCGCTGCGTAACTCATCGCTGGTAACCGTAGCCGTACCCAACTTACCAACCACGATGCCCGCCGCAATGTTAGCAAATGCTGTCGCGTGCTCTAGAGATTCACCCGCTGCTAGCGCCGTTGCGAGAACTGAAATTACGGTATCGCCTGCGCCTGTCACATCGTAAACTTCACGAGCGCGTGTAGGCAAAGTCAAAGGCTCAATATCACGCTGAATTAGCGTCATGCCTTTTTCACTGCGGGTTACTAACAGCGCAGTGAGATCATGCTCTTCTAGCAGAGCTTTACCTTTGGCGAGTAACGTTTCGTCGTCTTTGCAATAACCAACAACTGCCTCAAATTCAGCCAAGTTAGGCGTAATTAATGTCGCGCCACGATAAGGTGCGAAATCGGTGCCTTTCGGATCAACCAATACAGGCGTTCCAGTTTTGCGTGCTGCTTGAATCAAACGTTGAGGGTCCACTAAAGCACCCTTGTTATAGTCTGATAAAATGACCGCGCCAGCATTAGCAACCTGTTGGTCAAATTGATCGTAAATAGACGTTAAATCAACATTGTTAAATGCTTCTTCAAAATCTAGACGAATCAATTGCTGGTTGCGACTTAAAATACGCAACTTCGTAATCGTTGGGCTGCTGTCATGACGTAAGAAACCACAATTCACGCCCTTGGTATTCAGCATGTATTCCAAGTCATTCGCGTTTTCATCATCACCAGTAATACCAAACAAGTGCGCTTTAGCACCTAGTGTTGCGATGTTTAACGCTACGTTACCCGCGCCGCCAGCACGGTTCTCAATATCTTGTACTTTCACCACAGGTACGGGTGCTTCAGGGGAAATTCGCGATGTAGGCCCCTGCCAATAACGATCCAGCATAACATCGCCGAATACTAATACCTGTGCTTGATGGAAGTTTGGAACTTGTAAATCCATCTCTATCCGCCACATAAATTAAAGAAGGTTAATTGAATGACTTCAGTCTAACAAAACTAGGCTGTAGGAACTAGCGAACAGGCTATATAAGCTTGGCGGGGGTTTTGCTAATATGTGGCGATATTTTTTATCAGCGCCTAAATATAGTTATCGGAGATTTACGAGTGGCACGCTTTTTTTACAATTTGGTTTTCACCTTAGCCATTCCTTTTATCCTAATTCGAATGTGGTTTCGCGGAGGCGCTAATCCTGGCTATCGCCAGCGTTGGGCAGAGCGCTTCGCTTTCTTTAAGTTTACAGGTAAGCCAAACGGTATTTTAGTCCATTCAGTTTCAGTAGGGGAAACCCTCGCTGCAGAGCCTCTTGTACGCGGTTTACAGGCTGATAACCCAGATTTAACCATAACTATTACGACAACGACTCCAACAGGTTCAGATCAGGTAAAGCGTTTATACAAGCAGGATTTGGCATCAGGTCGGATTGTGCATGTTTATCTGCCTTATGACTTACCCTGGTTAATGAATCGATTTATTAAAAAAATCCAACCCAGTATCTGCCTCATCATGGAAACAGAGTTATGGCCGAATATCATTCGCAGCTGTAATAAACAGCTAGCCCCAGTCGTTTTAGCGAACGCTCGTTTATCAGAAAAGTCAGCCAAGGGTTATGCAAAATTTTCGAAACTCACACAGCCTATGTTGCATGGGCTCACACTTATAGCCGCTCAGCACCGAACAGACGCTGAGCGTTTCATAAAGCTAGGTGTTGCTGAGAATCGAGTGGATGTGACAGGCAGTATTAAGTTTGATATTTGTGTGCCTGAATTTGCTAAGCAAAAAGGCGTTGAATTAAAACAGCAATGGGGCACAACGAGACGTGTATTAATTTTGGCCAGCAGCCACGAGGGTGAAGACGGTTTAATTTTAGATAGTTATCAAGAACTACTGACCGATTTCCCCGATTTATTATTAACCATAGTACCGCGTCATCCTGAACGGTTTGATGAGGTTGCCGCTCTGGTTTTAGATCGAGAGCTGAATTTAGTACGCCGAAGTGAATCCTTTCAGTTGGACAGTTTGCAGGCAAGTTCATCTACACAAGTGTATTTAGCCGATACTATGGGTGAAATGCTGCTTATGCTTGCCAGTGCAGATATCGCTATTATTGGCGGTAGTTTTATTGAGCATGGCGGTCATAATCCATTGGAAGCCTGTGCGCTGGCCAAAGCCGTTGTCATGGGGCCGAGTGATTATAATTTCTCGGCAATCAGCCAGCAGCTTATCAATCAGGGAGCAATGCAGCAGCCAAGTAAAGAAAAGCTTACCATTTGCCTGCGTCAATTATTGGAACGTCCTGATTTACGATCTCAGATGGGGATTAGTGGCCAGCAAGTTGTTGAGCAGAATCAAGGTGCTGTTGCTAGGTTAGTCAAGCTAGTGGCTGAGCAGATTGAATCTTAAACTAATTCATAAGTATTAGCTCTGCAAAGCTGTTTAATTTCTCGCATTATAAACTTTTCGGAAACAATGTATTTTCATGCTATAAATAGACATTGATATTATTTCAGCATACAGTTGTATGCTGAATTTTTGGAGATGCTGATATGAATGCATTAACTCACCCCTCTTTATTACAAAAAGGCTGGATTTGGTTTAGCCAAGCTTTAACACAGCACGGTAGCTTTTCTGCTTACTTTCAGCCTCTTATTCAAATGTTTGTACCTCATTGGAGTACAGATGCCTATCGTGCCCAAATTGTAGAGATTCGCGATGAAATGGAAGATATGTATACCCTGGTTTTGAAACCTAAGTCGGGAATCATTGATAATTCATGGCCAATTTTTGAAGCTGGGCAGTACCTTGAATTGATGATCGAAAAAGATGGGGCGAGAACGCTACGTTGTTTCAGTATTTCGTCATCACCCGCTTATTATGATCGAACAGGTTTAATTGAGCTGAGTATTCGTATACAAGCAAAAGGCCGTATAACCCCTTGGATTAGGCAGCAGCTTGCATTGGGTAGTTTAGTTAATATCTCTGCCGCTCAGGGTGATTTTATACTGCCAAAAACTGAAGTATCTAAAAAATTATTATTTATTGCGGGCGGTAGTGGCATTACGCCATTTCGCTCTATGCTTCAGCAACAAGCGATGAATAAAGATAATTTGAATTCATCGTCGTCAGAATTTGATATTCACCTACTGTATTACTCTCGAGATAATCAGCATATTGCTTTTCAACACGAGTTCGAGCAGCTAGAAAAAGATTTTCCGAATATCGCAGTGACTTTTATAGATAGTGAAGTTAGTGGCTTTATTTGTGCTGATCATTTACAAGAATATTGTAATGATTTTTCTCAGCATAGCGCTTTTATTTGTGGCCCTAGCCCTATGATTCAGCAAGCCCGTGCAGTGCTTTCTGGTTTAGGCGTAGCCAAAGATAAAATTAATTTTGAATTTTTTGGTGTTGCCCCAATTGAAATTGAAAATAGCGAGCAAGGTATTGTTCACTTTCAAACGTCAGAAAAAATAGCAGTTAGTGAAAAAGATAAAGCTCAAACATTATTAGAGCAAGCAGAAGAGCAAGGTTTAACCCCTGTTTCTGGCTGTCGTATTGGTGTTTGCCACCAATGTATCTGTAAAAAGAAAAGTGGTGTGGTTTTCAATACGCGCACGCAAGAATATTCAGATACGGGTAGTGAAGAAATTCAACTTTGTATCTCTGTCGCTCAAGGCGATGTAGTCCTCGATTTATAAAGGATGATAAGGAAAAATTATGACAACAATATTAGCAAATAATCGTCCCGATGCAGAAAAACTCAAAGCATTTGAAAACGATTTAAATAAAATACGTGAAGAGACCATGGCCAAGGTCGGTGAAAAAGACGCGAAATATATTCGTAAGATTATTAGGATTCAGCGTTGTAGTGAAATAGCTGGTCGTATCGCGTTGGTACTTGGTTTTTATAATGCCTTGTTCTGGGTTTCAGGAGTCGTACTTTTAGCGTTATCCAAAATTCTGGATAATATGGAAATTGGCCATAATATTATGCATGGTCAATATGACTGGATGAATGATCCTCACATTAATTCTCGTAAATTTGATTGGGACATATGGGGTGATGGAGAGTCGTGGAAGCGCTATCATAATCACGAACATCACACTTACACTAATATCATCGGCAAAGATCGTGACTATGGTTATGGCTTGCTTCGCTTGAGTGATGATATTGCTTGGCGTCCTAAGAATCGCTTTCAGTTTATTACCTACACGTTGTTAAGTAGCTTCTTTCAGTTTGGTATTGCTTATCACGAAGTTGCAGGTGAGCGTATTTTTGCAGGGAAGAAAAAAGAAACATCGACCCTCCCAATTACTCGTGAAGAATTAAAACAATCATTTTTTGGAAAGATAAAAAAACAAGTATTTAAAGAATATTTGTTCTTTCCATTGTTAGCGGCACTAATTTCTTGGCCACTATTTTTTGCCGTGTTTGTAGGTAATATGATTGCAGAATTTATTCGTAACTGGTGGACCTCTAGTGTCATATTCTGTGGTCATTTTACGGAGGATGCGCAGACGTTCGATCAGGCTGAGTGTGAAAATGAAAGTCGTGGGGAATGGTATTATCGTCAGATACTCGGTTCGTCGAATTTTGTGGGAAGTCGAGCATTTCATATTTTAACTGGGCATTTAAGTTGCCAGATTGAGCATCACTTATATCCAGATGTACCAGCACACCATTATGTTGATATGGCCGAAGAAGTTAAAGCGGTCTGTAAAAAATATGATATTCCTTATAATACAGGTTCATTCTTACAGCAGTACATCACGGTAGTTAAGCGCATTATTAAGTATTCGTTTCCTACGAAACAAGAAACGGAAGGCATGACAGTTAGCTAAATAAATACAAGGCATAAAAAAACCACTCAATAGAGTGGTTTTTTTATGCTCGTCAGGTTTAGCTTGTGCCTCATTTCAACCAGGCGTTCAGTGCTTGTATGTCTGCTTCACCTAATGAGCCTGCAAAAAACTTAAGGTTTAATAAATCAATGATGTAATCATAACGAGCGTTTGCATAATCACGTTGTGCACTGAATAGGTTTCGTTGTGCATTCAGTACTTCAACGATGTTACGAGTTCCTACTTGATAGCCCGTCTCTGTCGCTTCTAAAGCACTCTGAGAAGAGATTGTCGCACGCTTACGAGCTTTAACAGTTAGTACATCGGTTTGTACTTTACGGTATAAGCTACGAATGTTGTTTTTAACCGTACGTTGTTGCAAATCTAAGTTAGCGCTGGCTTCAGTTGATTGTGCAGCCGCTTGTTTTGCTTTAGCGTAATTACTACCGCCAGCAAATAATGGAATGCTTGCGGTTAATGCAAGAGTGGTGGTTGATCCGTCATAAACAACACCGCTAGAAATTTGTTCGCCATCGACATAGCTTAGCGAGGCATTAATTTCAGGTGCGTAATTTGACCAGCCTGCTTTGCGGACATATTCAGCAGCATTAACACCTTCTTCTGCTAGCTTAATCCCAGCGTACTTATTTAAGCCGGCATTCACCCATTCATCGACTGCTTTTTCTGGGCTAGAAAATTCTATATCGGCTTGTAAATGATTCAATTGCTCAAATCGTTGGCCTGTGATTTGTTCTAATGCTTCATAACTAATATCAAGCGCTGCTTCTTGACCAATAAGATTGGCATAAGATAAATCGTATGATGCTTCGGCTTCATGTACTTCTGTAATGGCAATTAAACCAACTTCAAAGCGTTGTTGAGTTTGTTCAAGTTGACGCTTAACCGCTTTTTCTTCGGCCTGCGCTGTATCAAGGTTCTCTTTAGCACGTAACACATTGAAGTAAGCAGCAGCGCTTCGTAGAATAAGCTGTTGTTCACTTAGTACATATTCTAGATCAGAAGCATCGCCACCAGAAGATGCTGCTTGGTAGTTGTACCAGCTGTTTAAATTAAATAATGTTTGGCTGATGCTGGCATTATAAGATATAGCATCAAGTTCTGACTTTGGGTAACCCTCATATTCCGCCGTGACATTGTAGCTGGTTGCTCCAACGGATATTTGTGGAAGGAGTGCTGAACGAGCAATGCTAACTTGATAGTCACCAGCATCGCGTTTGGCTTTAGCGGCCGCTAATTCAGCGTCATTCGTTAGCGATAACTGATAAATGTCGTTTAAGTCTGCCGCCATTGCATTGGTAACAAATAGAGCGGAAGTTAAGGCAATTAATTTCTTCATGACAAGGTCTCTAGCGGCCTGTAAAAATAGTTTATGTTGAATTCTAACAGATAAATCAGCTAAAAATTGGCTGTATTGTCCCGTTATTAGCAACACATCGTTACTAGGGTTTCATATTTAACCCTAGCATCATATTCCAACTGAGTAATATATAGAATGGCTAAATCAGAATTAGGCGTAAAATTTAATCACAAAGATCATAAGTCAGTGCTTACTAAGCGTCTACATGATGGATTCTTTAAAGTTGACTCCTATCAAGTTGAGCATGAATTATTTGCTGGCGGTCGTACTGAAGCCTTTACTAGAGAGCTGTTTGAGCGTGGAGAGGCATCAGCGGTCTTATTATACGATCCTAAAAAGGATCTCGTTGTGCTTACCGAACAATATCGCATTGGTGCAGCGTTAGATAAGAACGAAGCATCTCCTTGGTTATTAGAAGTGGTTGCAGGGATGGTTGAAGAAGGTGAATCTGCGGAAGAGGTTGCTTGCCGCGAAGCGGAGGAAGAAGCGGGCTGTGAGCTTAATCAATTAATTCCTATTTCTAGTTACTGGTCATCACCTGGGGGTACTTCAGAAAAAGTACACCTTTATTGTGCGCTTATTGATAGTGAGGGTTTGGGCGGTATTCATGGGCTTCAGGATGAGCAGGAAGACATATTAGTACGAATTATTCCTTTTCAGGCCGCTTATGAGGGAATTGAAAGTGGCGCGATTAATAATGCAGCGACTATTATTGCTTTACAGTGGCTCAAATTGAGACATGGAGAGTTATCAGGGTCTGATATCATAAAAGGCGAAGTGATATAGCTATAAAGACTGTTTAGCAGGTCTTTTAAACCATATACATCTTTGCTCTAGTCAACATACATCCTTTTCGATAGTGTGGCACTTGTGGTGACAATAACGGTTTATGTTAAACGAGAGTGAAGGATAAAAGGTATGGCATTAAATCGCCGCTATGTGCCGGATTTAAAAAAAATGGCAGCGGCTTGTGAAGGCAATTACATTCGCTTAAATAAGTTGATGCCAAACTTCGAACAGGGGNTTGAAACTTCTTTTTTAATTCGTGGCGANCTAGCGTCAGATGAACCTNTGCGACAAGCGCGTATCGAATTAAANGTGGTTGAAAGCTTNCCCTATACATCAACCATTGAGGTGGTGCAAAAAGGATTATGCCCAGATTGGATTCAGCCNCCATCCATGCTTGTGCGTTTGTACCACGATGCNCGNTCTGCTGAAGTTACGAGCTACCAAAATCAAAAGCGTATTCATGGTAAATATGAATANCCAAACCCACAAATGCGTATGCCTGATGANAAGGCTCAACTTAACCAATTCTTAGCTGAATGGCTTACACATTGTTTGAAANATGGTCATGCAGAAGTCGCACTTGATTTCTCTCCANTGCGCTAGAATGTAAAATAGTATTAAATTGTGATTTAATTCTAAACAGAATTGAAGAATCACCGATATAGTGAAGCAGCAACCGTGAATATGCATTAGCATTAATCAATTAACGACATGGAAATGGAGCTACCTTTGTACTCGTTTGATCACGAAGGATCTATTCAGTTTATTCAGATAACGGATACGCATCTGGTTGAGGCTGAGAATGGTCATCTACTTGGGCTAGAAACCCTTCATAGCTTGGAGTGTGTGCTTAACAGTGTAAAAGCTGAAAATAGCCTCTTCGACTTCTTTGTCATGTCTGGTGATTTATCACAAGATGGATCATTGCGATCCTATCAGCGTTTACAGGCTGCTTTATTACCCTTCAANGTTCCTTCTTTTTGGTTTGCTGGCAATCATGATTGCATNGAAAATATGCAAGCTGTAAGTCAAGGTACCGAGCATTTAAATAACGTAATTCGCACTAAACATTGGCAGTTAGTTTTATTGGATTCGCAAGTTGAAGGGTCTGTCTTTGGTAATTTAGCCGATGATCAATTGCAGGTGCTAGAAACAGCACTACATGAGCGCCCCGATCTCTACACCCTGATTAGCTTACATCATCACCCTATTCCTATGGAAAGTGTCTGGATGGATCGTATTGGGGTAAAAAATGGCGAACGTTTGATGGAAATAGCACGCCAGCACCAGAATGTGAAATGCATTCTATGGGGGCATGTTCATCAAGAGAGTGATAGAACGGTTGATGGTATACGCATGTTATCCACACCTTCAACGTGTGTACAGTTTAAGCCTAAGTCAGATGATTTTGATGTAGAAAAAATTGCACCTGGTTATCGACGCCTAGAATTACATCCTGATGGAACATTAGATACTCATGTATCACGAGTTGAGGGCATTGAATTTGAAGTCGATTTATCCGTTAAAGGCTATTAAGACACTATGTTAGTGCTTCCCCCTTATATTGGCTGTGTTTATTTACACGGCTTTCTCAGCTCTCCCGATTCAAAAAAAGCTCAAGAGCTTGTTCAATATTTCACACAACATAACATGCAAGATCAGTTGCTTATTCCTACTCTAAGCTTTGAGCCAGAAGAAGCGATCCAGCAAGCACTTACCGCAATTCATTCGTTACAGAAGACACCTGATATCAAACAAGTTTTTGTCATGGGGAGTTCACTAGGAGGGTTTTATGCAACCTACCTAGGGCAGACTGAAAATTTGAAAGCCATACTGGTTAACCCTGCAGTACGTCCATTTGAATTATTCGACAGATATTTAGGCCCGAATGAACATTATTACGATGGCCAGACATATATATTAGAAATGAAACATATTGAGCAATTGCAGGCTCTTGAAATATCGCGCCTTACATACCCAGAGCAATATTTATTACTGCAGCAAACGGGTGATGAAACGCTAGATTACCGTCAAGCCTGTGCGAAATATATAAACTGCCCAAGCTGGCTTGAAGCGGGTGGCAGTCATAGCTTTGACGGTTTTATTGATCGTCTTGATATGATCTTCAATTTTGTTATGAGTGAAAGTAAAAGCTAGATATAGATGGATGTTATGAAATAAATCATGGAAGGGAGGGAGACCATTGATTCGTAACCAAATTAGACAAGGTGTCTCTTACTTAATCTTAATTATATTACTGGTGCTGATTTATCAGTTTCTTGTCGTAATATCAGATCCAACACAAAAAGCAATCCAAGTGGGGCAGAGTGATATCCGCTTAGATGAAGCGTATTTAATTGATGATACGCAAGCGCTTAGCTTAGAAGATATTCGACGAAAAGACTCTGAATTCCATGTTCAAAGCTTGGATGAAATTCCTTGGGGTTTTGGTAAGCAAGCTTATTGGATTCGATTAACGTTAAATAATTTGAATCAGCATAAAGTTAATTTGGTGGGACACTTCTCTAATCCCATGATTGAGCAGTTAAATGTTTATCAAGTAAATCCCGCAGGGCGAGTGATCGAGACAACGCTAGGCTGGCAGGCAGAGCGTTTAACTAAAAAAGCACGAAGTTTACCCTCCTATGAATTCTCTCTTGAAAAAAATAGCAGCACCCAACTTTATATTCGAATTGCCACTGAGGGGATTTCTAGAACGCCTATTGGAATTTATTCCAAAGAGGATTTTTCTAAGCTAGTGAGTTTATCTTATCTTATCTGGGGTTGTTTTGTTGGCATATTAATTACTATGTCGCTTTATAATCTAGTGTTGTTTTGGGGATTAAAAGATACCGTATATCTTGCGTATATTGGTTATATATTATCAGTTTTAATGATGCTTGGTGTTGTGATGGGGTTTGGGCACTATATTTGGCCAGAAACTATTATTCGACACCTTAGAGAGAATATAGTTGCGGTTAATATTTCTCTGATAGTATCTTCGATGCTGTTTGCGCTTTTATTTTTTAATGCAAGGCAGAATAAAACTCGAATTGTCAGGGCTTCGATTTATTATTTAGTTTATATCGTTATGTTTGCCTCCATTAGCTTATTTCTGCCTGAGTATATTAGTGCTCCTATCTTTTTTGTTAGCATGGTATTTCTCTATCCTTTGGCTGTGATGATGATTATTCAGCAAGCAAAAAATAATCTTCATTGGGCGTGGTTGTATCTTGTTTCTTGGCTTCCTTTGTTGGTGGGAGGAGTATTGCAGCCATTGGAACTAACCGGAGCTATTGAAAGTTCATTCCTAGTGCATCATTCATTGATGATTGGAGTATTGTTTGAAGTTGTTCTGATGGCAATGGCGTTAGCGCATCGAATGCAATTTAAAAAAGAGAGAGCGCTTTATCGAGCAACTCATGAGCCAGATACCAATTTAGCAAATATTAATTTGCTAGAATCAAAAGCGAGTTTTTTAATACAAAAAAATATTGATTTTTCTATAGCGATAATAGAAATAGAAAATTTCTCTACGTTACTGCCCTATATTAGTAATAGTGATAATAATGACTTAATGTTAATGCTAGCAAAGAGTATTGAGCGGAAACTGTATTTTGAAGACAGTGTTATTGAATTAGAAGTTAAAAATAAACGAACAGTTAAAATAGCAAAAATCAATGAAGGCACATTTTCTTTTATTATGGAAATTAACTCCATGCCGGTTAAAGAAAAAGAAAGAATAAATAAAAAATTAAAATTTTTAACCGAAGATATGAGGAATGGAGCGCAGATAGGTGATCTGCTTATAAATCTATCTATTAATGTTGGTGTTTCATTAATTGAATCACAAAAGAATATGCCATTCTCCGATATTCTAAAGCAAGCATACCGAGCTTTAGAGCAAGGAAAAGATAAGGGGGTTGTATGTTCTTTTTATCAACCAGAGCAAGCCATGAACGTCGCTCAAAGGTTGGCAATGGCTGCTGATCTTCAAAAGGCTTTGAGAAATAATAGGCTGCAGCTATTTCATCAACCTCAAATTAACTTAGCGACCAATAATATTGATGGCTCAGAAGCTTTAATTCGTTGGCAGCATCCAGAGCATGGATTTATACCACCCGACACTTTTATTCGCTTAGCTGAAGATACTGGCGTTATAAATGAACTCACTTTGTGGGTGATTGAAACGGCTTGTAAAAACTTGGAAGAGTTAATAACGCTGGGTTATAAAGATCATAATGTGTCCGTTAATATCAGCGGTAAAGATATCACAGAGCCTTATTTCTTATCTAATGTTCGAACAATTTTTAAAAGGTATGATATTCCATTGTCGAATTTAACATTCGAACTCACAGAGTCTGTAATGGTTAGTGATTTTTTAAATCTTAGCCAAACAATGGAAGAGCTTTCAGCAATGGGCGTTCAGGTTGCTATTGATGATTATGGAACAGGATATTCGTCTTTATTTTATATATCACAGCTTCCTTTTAATGAAATTAAAATAGATAAAAGTTTTGTGATGAACATAGAAAACTCAGATACAGATCTTACAATTGTAAGAACCACGATAGAAATGGCTAAAAGCTTAGGATTAAAAATAGTGGCTGAAGGTATAGAAAATAGCGCAGTAGAAAGTATTCTTAAAAAACACAACTGCTATTTAGCTCAAGGATATTTTTACAGTAAGCCTGTAGAGTTTAAACGCTATTTATCCTTACTAGAAAGTAGAGTCAATAGATAAGACGAACTTAACAGTGGCTGTTGTCAGCAATTAGACTTTGGTTCTTGAGCTGTAAGAAAATCAATCACTTTTGTCTTAAATGATTGCTCTGAATAAAATTGTTTTACCAAATGGCAAGGAGGGATGTCAGTACGTTCCATTAGTGGCACTGCTCGACCTGTTGCAGTAACAAATGCATGCACGTCAGTATTGCGCATTAGCATCGGCTGAATGATGTCAGAGTACATCGCATCTGCTAATANTGTCGCGTAACCTTTGTTTTGATGTTGATTCAGGGTGACAAAATGCACGACGCCAAGGTCTTGATAGGTAGTCCCCTTATGCCGAATACTTTTATCGGTCCGAGCTTCAAAGTTCTCAATTAGGCTGTAACCCACTAGCTCATCGTGACAGTACAGCTTAATGACTTCTGCCTGAGTGCCATGCTCAAGCTCCTTATGTTTTGACAACCACTGAAAGATATTCCACATTTTCATGTTGTTATTGCCCAAACGAAGCAACTCTTTGACACAATCTTTGACATTGCTCTGCTCAAGTCTAAGCATCAGTTATGCACACCACTTAATTTTGGCCTACTCTATAGGTAATATTATTTACATCTCAGACAGCAGAAGGATACATGAGCCTGCATGTTTTTCACGCAATTAAANAAATTAGCCGGATTATTTTGGTTTATNTTCAGTCTNAGTGCTGTTGANGCCAGAGCTGATGAAACCTCTTCATTGAATATTCATGGGTTTGGTACTTTAGGACTGGCTAGATCCTCATCTTCTGATGTCGGTTTTGTTCGCAATCTATCGCAACCTAAGGGCATTCAGGATGGCGAATGGTCGGGGCGCATCGATACTATTTTAGGCGTTCAGGCGCACTGGCAGATTACTTCTGATCTAACGGCGGTAGGTCAGGTCGTCAGTCGGTATAAATATGATGATACTCGTGATCCCACAGCAGACTTGGCGTTTGTTAAATGGGTGCCAGATGATCGTCTATCTTTACGNGCAGGNCGNATTGGGTCTGATGTTATGATGTTGGCNGANTCTCGTTTGGTCGGNTATTCNTATTTGACCGTTCGACCTTCAGTTGATTTCTTNGGNTCTCTNTTCTTCTCTTCGTTTGACGGCGGTGATGCAAGTTTAACNTTGCCACTCGGAGGAGGTTTAATACGTAGTAAGGTGTTCGCAGGCAAAATACANGAAAAAGCNCCAGGNGCTCCTGGNCTTTGGGATACNAGTGGCTCNTTNTTNTATGGNGNNGTTGTNGACTANTTNTCNGGGCCTTGGCAATTCCGCATTAGTTCTTCCAATATTCAATATTCAAACGATCTAAACTTTAAGTTTTTAACTGATAATTTATATGACTTATCTGACCTAACAGGTATTAGTAGTGCCCGCTCTGCCGCAGATGCTATTGCGACTAAAGATACCAATAGCCACTACTACTCACTGGGTAGTGTTTATGATCAAGGACCTCTTCATATAGAAATAGCCGTGATTAGGATCTGCCAAGAAACGGCTACATTTCAAGATTCTGAATCCGGATACCTCCTTGCGGGTTATCGCATTAATACGATAACTCCATACATTGGAATATCGCGCTGGACTACAATTAAANAAGACGGAACAACAGGTCTGCCCGATGAGCTAGCTTTATCAGGTGATACTTTGGATCTTAGGCCTCTAAATGAAGCATATCAAACGATTTTGAATGCATCANCGGCAAACCAAACAACTACTACTTTAGGNGTCCGTTGGGATGTNCGTCCTCAAATAGCACTCAAAGCCCAATGGGACTCAATACACGCTGATGAAAAATCAAGATTTCCCTATACCAATGCAAGGGACACAGACTGGAATGGTCGAACGGATGTTATATCTTTATCGATGGACCTTATTTTCTGATGAATATTGTATTCGATGTAATTCAACGAGATAAAACTATGGGTTATAAAATACCGAAGATGCTAGCTATCCAATTTAAAAGAATATCACATCTTTTAGGCCTGTTATTAAGCCTTAGCGCTTTATCTATTGGTATTGTATCAGTGAGTGTACCGTCAGCGAATGCAGAAGAAGCATCTCCCATTACGCTTAGCGGGTTCGGTACGCTGGGTCTAGCACGATCATCTTCAGACGATGTGGAATTTATTCGTGATTTATCCCAACCTAAAGGCATTAGCAATGGTGAGTGGTCTGGGTTGATTGACACTATTTTAGGTGTCCAAGCAAATTGGAAAATACAGCCAGAGCTTGAAGTTGTTGGGCAATTAGTGAGCCGTTATCGTTATAGTGATAATCGTGACCCAAGATTGGATTGGGCATTTATTAAATGGCTTCCTGATAGCCGTTTATCGCTTCGACTAGGTCGTATCGGTACAGACATTATAATGCTGGCAGACTCTCGCATGGTTGGTTATTCCTACTTAACCGTTCGTCCTAACGTTGACTTCTTTGGCCCATTAATCTTTTCTTCGATCGATGGCGTTGATGGCAGTTTAACCTTAGAAGTTGGGAAGGGACTTATTCGTAGCAAGGTGTTTGCAGGTAAGGTTCAAGAAAAAGTATCAGGTTCATATGGCACCTGGGATACCACGGGGTCCAGTCTTCACGGCGGTATAATCGATTATCTTATAGGGCCATGGCAGTTTCGGTTCAGTGCTGCTGATGCTCGATACTCAAGAGATATCGAGACTTCAGAAGTTATGCAGCTTACCGATGCTTTATACGCTACTGCTGATTTAACGGGTATTACTGAGGCTCGAACTGCAGCCGATGGCTTGGCAACGAAGGGCGCTCATAGTTATTATTACTCATTAGGTGCAACTTACGATAATGGTCCTATCCAGATACAAGCTGCGGCGAATCAAATCACGACGGATACGGATATATTTCAAAACTCCCGGGCAGGTTATTTACTTGCGGGTTATCGCATAAAAGAAGTAACACCATATATCGGGATATCGCGCTGGATATCTACCCCTAAAAATCTTGTGACGGGATTGCCGGATACGTTAACGATACCGGGAGGGGCTATTGATCTTAGTGAACTAAACCAGGGCTATCAAACGACTTTAGATGCTTCAGGAGTTAATCAGACAACTTATACTCTAGGTGCACGTTGGGATGTATTTCCGAACATAGCGTTGAAATTTCAATGGGATGCAATACGCGGTACTGAAGATTCAATAAACCCCTATGCAGGAGCTCAAGCCAGAATAGGTTGGGCAGGGCGTACGGATGTAATTTCCACAACTTTGGATTTTACATTTTGATTATTAATAAAATACGACTACTTTCTTGTTCAACGCTTCTAGCTATATTGCTTGTATGTTCACCTGCTTTAGCAGAACCGGCTTTAAATGATNTAGTATTAATTGCTAATGCTGANAGCGGTATTGAACACCTAACAAAAAGAGAAGTTATTAATATTTACCTAGGGCGTTATCGTCGCTTAGATACAGGCTCTACAGCTGAACCGATTGATTTATCCTCTAAAACGGATACTAAAGCTCTGTTTTATCGATTACTGGTTGATAAAAATCTAGCTGAAATCAATGCTTATTGGTCTCGCTTATTTTTTTCAGGAAAAACTCGACCGCCTCAACAAGTTGATAATGTCGATAAAGTTTTAGAAATGGTGGGTCATAATCGCAATGCTTTGGGGTATATAGATAGAGCTTCTGTTAACTCAAAAGTAATTATTGTATTCGAATGGTCTGACACATGATGGATTTTGAAGTTCTGAAACGTTGGCGACATAGCTTAGTAGCACGAAGTATATTTGTAGTGTTCTTGGTTGTTATGCTTATTGCGGGTATATCGAGCATTATTGTTAACAATACAGTTGGACAAAGAGAAAGCGATCAAGCAGAAAAAACCCTAAATGAACTAGTTGAAGTGGTCGCAAATACAGCGAGTATTGCCTCCTTTGCGCATGATGAGCAGCTTGCATCAGAAGTCGTTCAAGGGATGATGCAAAATAGCGACGTTTTAAGAGTCTCTATAAGCTCTACTGAGGGAATATTAGCGAGTGCTGAACGTGACAGTGCAAAATTAATGGAGGGAGGTAAAAATTCTTCAGGTCATATTATTTACCCATTGGATTCCCCTTTCCACTTAAATGAACATGTAGGCACTATTACCCTAGATGCTGACTGGGATAATATTGAATCTCGTGTAAAAAAAATAACACAGCAAACGTTGGTAATACAAATCGCCCAAATGGCTCTAGTGGTTGCCATTACGGCAGCAATCATGTTTATTTTTATTGTTAGACCCATCAAAGCAATTTCAGACCGTTTGCATAGACTGGGTGGAGATAGCNGCAATTTACTAACAGTACCTAGAGGCCATCAACAAAGTGAACTAGGGCAGCTCGTAGGTGATATTAATGCTCTAACTGGCCGTTTAGTTGCGACCTTAGAACAAGAGCGGGATTTACAGCGATTACAACTTATTGCTCGGCGAAAATATCAAAATTTATTCGATCATGCAGCCTCCGGAATTTTTGTTTCAGATAGGCGCGGCTGCTTAGAATCGTTCAATCGTGCCTTTTCCAACCTTACCTGGTTACCAGAAAGTGAACGCATAGAGTCTCGGTTAATAACTGAAATAAATTGGCGAGCCCCTGAACAACTNATCACTATGTTGGCGAATAGCCTTGATGAAATAAGTGATAATTACGAATACCAAGATGACTTTCTGCTATCGAATAATCGTGGCATTGAGCGCTGGGTTAACATCTCAATTCTTCCATTAGGTGACGGGAACGTTCAAGGTACGATCGTAGATGTGACGCAGCGGAAACAAGAAGAAATTTCAGCAAAGCATCAGGCTATTACCGACACTCTTACGGGCTTCTCAAACCGAGCGGGTCTTCAGCATTCGTTTGATGATATCTCTATGGGGACTGAATATTTTGCACTGGTTATGATAGACCTGAGTGGTTTTAAACAGATCAATGAAGCGTTAGGTTTTCATATTGGGGACCAACTATTACTCAGAGTGTCTGCCCGGCTAGAAGAAATACTGTCCATTGAAGATCATGCTGCACGAATAGATGCAGATGAGTTTGTACTTATATTGAAAGGCGAGCAGAGACGCAGCAGCATCAATAAAAGAATGGATCGTTTGTTGGAAGAGCTCAATCAGCCTTATGAAATTAAAACTGCTGATTCGTTTGATAAGGCTAATAATATATCGATTAGTGCAACCATTGGNATTGCNTTATTTCCGCTGGATGGAAACAATCTTAATGAACTACTGCGCAGTGCAGAATTAGCTCTAAGAAGCTCAGAAGATCGAAGTGACTCAAGTTATCATTACTTTGATCCGGCCCAACAAATTGCGGTTGAGCATCGCCGAATGATGGAAGATGATTTACGGCAAGCACTTAACGATCATGAGCTTCAATTATTCTTTCAACCTATTATTGATATTCAGGCTGGGAAAATGGTGGGAGCAGAAGCCTTATTGCGTTGGNANCACCCTGAACACGGAATGATNCCGCCTGATGTATTTATACCTTTAGCAGAGCAGGTNGGTTTAATTAACCAAATAGGTATTTTTGTATTAGAAGAAGCCTGTCTNCATGCCGCAGANTGGCGAAANAATGGCGTTGATATTTATNTATCNGTAAACGTNTCTGCTAANCAAATTCCNAATGGGTTAAGTCCAGAAGTTGTTCAGAGAACCCTCGAAGAATATCAACTGTCTCCAGATGCGATAGTGATCGAAATCACCGAAGGCTTATTAATGTCGAATGTTGCAGTCGCCCAAACGTGGATTGAAAGTATTCGAGCACTTGGGTTGCGCATTTATTTGGATGACTTTGGTACAGGGTATTCTTCGCTTTCGTACTTAAAACGCTTTCCGATGGATACGGTAAAAATTGATCGATCTTTTATTCGTGATNTTTATATTGATAAAAGTGATCGGGCCTTGGTGGAAGCAATTATAACCATGGCAGCAAGCTTAGGATTGAATGTTGTTGCTGAGGGCGTAGAAGATGAGCAACAGCTGGCTATCTTAAATGAAATTGGTTGTGGCTACGTGCAAGGGTATTACTTTTCTCGGCCTATTAAAGGGGCTGAATTAGCACCCTTTATGCTGCGTATAAACGACGAGCTAGGCAATAAAAATAAGANGGTTTAATNNTTTATGCTTCAACCGCCATAGAAGCCATCTTCATCGTACTCTCAAATGATTCTGAACCCGCAATGAATAAACCATTGTGGCAGAACATAGCATCATCAAGACCCGTTACATCTTGTAGTTCTTTATTCGATAAACCTGCCCAAGGGGCTGGTAGAGACTTTCTGTCCTCAAACGAACCTAACTCTGCCGGTACTGTTTGAATTCTCCACTGGCCAGTATCAGAAGGGTAAACAACGTACAGCGCTTCTTCAGACAAAGAATGGACGGTTCTTTTCCAAGGCGTATANTGCTTTAATACAATGANTCGAGGATCANCAGCGTTTTCAATCGCTTCTGCCACAATCGATCTTGCACTGATACCGCCGTTAGCAGACGCAATGAAACGAGCTAGAATACGAGAAGCAAAAGCAACAGCCTCATCAAAACACACATCGTAGTGACTTTCTTCTTGCCATGTAGGGTTAAACATTGAAATGGTTTGGCTAAGGCTAATACCTTTAGAAACCCCTTCAACGTGCCCACAATCTACGGCATCAATAGTAGAGACAAGGCCAGAATCAACAGAATTCGCAACGTCTTCATTACCTTCACAAATTTCAACGCCGTACTTCTTCCAAATTAAACCGAAAGACGAATAGGGAATACCGTTTTCACGCTCACCGGCACCACCGCGCTGGTGGTGATCAAAACGGCCTGCTTCAGGGTCGTATATGCCCCCTACGTCTAGAACAATGTCAGCCTTAGCAATAACCTCTAAATCACGGGTACGGATCAGGTTAAAGGAAGGAAAAATACACTTAAGTGCAGCGACACTGAAAACATCGTCTGCGTGAAAATTGCCATTGTGCGTTGCTATCGTAATATCAGTCATCTGGTTGTGTCGCATTAGAAAAGAGTAAGAAAGTAAAGCGGGTTAAATACTAGCGTGGATTCTATATGAAGAACGCCAATAAAAACAGTTTCATTAGCGCTTACGTATACTCTATTGCTTCTGTGATTGATCTCTAATCATAAGATCAAATTGCATAAATAAAGACTCAATTGCGTTAGTCGCAATGGAAAAGAAATCCTTAGGGGCAATAGTAACGTTATCACTCATTAAATCATTGGTAATGCAGTCTATTAGCTTCGAAATGCAAATTTCTTGTTGTTTATCTCTGCCAATTTCTTTCCATAAAGATTGAGTATTGTCTTCGATTTTCTGACAGGAATGTTTTAATCGAATGCGTGCAACACTACTGCATGAAGCCATTGTAGATACGCCAACACCAATAGCCCTTGCTTGACCAATATGCTCAGCCGCAGTTAAAAGCTCACGCCAGTAGATATGAATAGGCTTCTGTTGCTTATTTTTGATAAGTAATAATTCACAATCCTGCGCGATATCATCAATCAAATACAATAAATTTTTTATGATTTTTTTATGCTGCTCAAAATTATTATCAACCTCGAACGAAGGATAGTTTTCTTTAATGCGCCCCCAGTGATCGATTAAACCTATCCAACGTTGGTTGTCACTAACAGCNGGATAGAGAGCCATNATCTGAGCAGTTGCTTCATCAATTTTCAAATGTATCTGATTGATATCTGCAGTGAAGTTGGTGCCTCCATTTAAAAAGCTCATAGACATACCNCTATGCTTNTGAATATAGGCCAATAGTAATCGCATGNTCGAAATGGTATCTAAGCCTAATATTTGCTTAGCTTTTGTTTTACGCTTTTTTGATATAGAGGTTGTAATAATTACCAACAATACAAGCCCAATGATAAGGGGTATCAATAATAAACTTAACTCAGGCATCATTTGGCTCCTTTGGCTGACACAAGTTATACAAATAAATAGCAATTGATGATGACTGTTCTGCCATTTCAGTATTCTCGTTAGCGGCTGATGCAACTTCCTCTACACGCTGAGATATATCGTGTGCGGCAATATTTTGTTGCTCGGTAGCTTCTGTCATTATGAGAACCATATCAAATACGGTTTGCGTATTCGTTGCTATTTCAACTAATGCTGACTGAGCATCATTTGAACCTTGCAGAGTTAATTCTGTACGAGACATTACTTCATCCATACTCACTTTAACCTCTGCCATTTGCGCTTTCATTTCCTCAATGGTTTTTGAAATTTCTAAAGCAGATTCTGAACTACGATTGGCGAGAGATCGAACTTCGTCGGCTACTACTGAAAATCCTCTGCCGTGTTCCCCAGCTCTCGCAGCTTCGATCGCAGCATTTAANGCAAGTAAATTGGTCTGGTCAGCGATCTCACCAATAACGCCAGAAATGGATGACACTTTTTTAGTGCGAGTGTCTAGGTCATTGAGTTGCAAATGTGTCTGTTCGGCTGAGTGAGTAACCTCTTTCATATGCTCTCTAACATCGTCGATAATAAGTCGACCTTGCTTTGCTAACCGATTACTCTCATGTGCCGAGTCTTTGGTACTTTTCATTCGTTTTGTAACATCTTCAATGCTGTAACTTATTTCAGTAACGGCTGCAGCAATAGACGTTGTTGCTTTGGACTGCTGTAACGTATTNTGAGAAAGAGTATTCGATGTTGAGCTTAGTTCTTTAGCTGAATANGCAATTTCTGAGACNGTNTCGCTAAAATCTTCGGACATCCGGCGCTCTTTACTAGCCAGTTGAAACAAGCTTGTTTGGCTTTTGCCAGCAAGGCCATTGATTGCGTTATTTAGCTCTTCCTGATCAGTACAATCAATAGACTCCAAAACTAACTTGAGCGCAGCTTGATCCTGCTTCAAGATAAAAAGTGTGCCTATTGAAATATAGGCCGCGATAGAAAGAATACTCACNTGTAAGGCCACTGTTTGGTCNGTNACAATNGAAATNGCCAATAANANATAGGCNATAGCTATTAANCTCATGCAACCGCCTATACCGAGTGCATGGAGTGTTCTTTTAATTATCGATAAAATCATAAGGGCCACTTATCTTTTTGAACAATATTTGAGCAGCTATAACCAGACTGAATTAATAGTGTTTGATTGGTAATTTGCTCTGTACTAATCCTGTTGTAGAAGCCATTCGAGTGCTTCATCTTTCGTCCTGAAATTTTTGTCGTTTTGCAATTTTCTTGTTGGAACCTGCTGCCCCAAAATTGTTAAAGTGATCGCAGAGCTGATAACGACAGCTTTTGCGATTAAATTTTGCTTATTTAACCAGACATTAAAATCATCAAGATAATCAAAAGCTTCTGGCGTTGCGCCTTCTAGCTCAGTGTAATCAGCTAACAATTTGAAACTATTGTTGTCTAGGGTGAGAACAGCGGACTTGATATCTTGAGTTGCTTTAATCATTCCTTCTAGATTGAATGCACCAACAGATTTTATATAAACTATATTATCGTCAACGGAAACAAAGCATTGACCATGCCCTTCACTCATTGAAATCCTCCAAAACTACGACGTTGCCTCATTGGTTTATCTTAAGGAAGGCCTTAGCATATAAGTCTAGTCGAACTTCAGGGATGTGTTTTAATTTATACAATATTTTTTACAGCCCAATAGCGGCTAATTTAAGCTCTTAGATCACCCACTGATTAATAAATAACCAGTCCTAGGCATATCGTCTTGGAACAAAATTGAGAAATGATAGTCAAACAAATAGTTGCAGATAAAGCATTCATCTAGAAAAGCAGAAACAGTAACCTATTTGTACTGCTGGAGAAATTAACTAATGAATCAAAATAGAAGAAGAGTACTAAAAACCTCTGGCATGATATTCACGGCCTTAGCGCTATCTCCAGTACTAACAGGTTGTGTAGGGCCTCGTGGCCGGCTAAACTGGGCTATGCCTACAAGCCGGATACATAGGCATAACACAAATAATTAACATGAAATATAGCCTCATCAAGAGGCTACTTTAAACGTGTAGCACCAATTAAAATCGAAATAACACCACCCACCATTGCAGCCAAGGCTTCAATAGGAATATCTCCGCTTAGTGCTCGAGTAATTTGAGAGCTTGCAGAATCATAAATGTTGTAACCCCACATTGCTAAAGCAGCACCTACAACAATAAGTACGATTCCAATAATTTTGTTATTCATAATAACTCCAGATTTTTATATTGATTATATTAAAATTAATTATTCTGTTCCCTTAATAGCTTGAACAGCTGACCATGTCGAAACACCATAGGGAACAAGATATGTAAGAATTATTTTTACAAAATCTTCACAAGATAATGTCAAAGATAGAATCTTTTCACCATGATTAATTAGAGCCAATATAGTGCCCACTAGCAAGGCAATATTAAAAGCCCTAATCATCACTCGTCTAGAAAGTGCTAACGAAATAAAACTATTTTTATTCATATTAACTAATAGCTCTTATATTTACAGTAAATTAAACCCGTCAATTACTTTTATTAATTGAGCTTTATCTGAACTCCAGCTTGTAGAAAGAGCAGTCGCAGTCGCCAAATAAATCAGTCCTCCTTTTTTTATCGCCTTTGAATAAAAATGTAAGCTATGTCCATTCATGACGCCTTCATATTCGATGAAGTATGAGTCACCTTGAATCTTTGATGTTAAAGCCTGAATGCCCATTTGTTTAAACTGAGCTTCTGATAAAACTTTATAGTCTTCGATTGTACTTGGGTAAGCTTGTATTTGGACATTTACATTTGAACTAAATCCATTAACAGCGGGAATCATCATTGTTAGTGGCTGAGAACCAGCAGCACTAGTTTCACCATCAAATGCAGGAATTGTGAAGCCTGATTTAGGAAAATCTAGAGCAGTTGCTTGGATTGACAAAAAGACCGTCAATAGTGTGATTAATTTTAAAAGATTCATTATTTTCTCCGTATGAATTATAGCGCTTGCAGCAGTTGCGCGGGCTTTTTCGCGTCGACTGCCTGTGATTGTTATGTCGCTATTTAACGACAGGCTCACCAAACCGAATTGCATTGCCGTAGGGGTCATCGATCTGCATTTCCACCATACCCCACGGCTGCTCAGTTAACTCATAACGGAAAGGAGCTTCTCGTTCCTTAAGCTCTTCATAAAGTTCTGAAACATTTTCGACCCTAATATAACAACTACTATCAGAACCAATGGTTCGGGCATGAGCTTCGTTTTCTGCACTCCAAAAATGAATTTCAGCATCATCTCTAGTCAGAATCAGGTGCCCATGATCTGGGAATATTGCTTCTACGTTGAAGCCAAGTTTAATTTGAAAGAATTCCGCAGTGGCTTCTATGTTCCCCGATGGCAGTTGAGGTATTCCTTTCCCTAGTTTCATTGCTTCACCTCCATTAGGACATAGCGAGGGTGTAGAAAAATACGATATTTAGACATGTTTCCCTACTCCTCAAAAATTCCGTTTAATTTGCTCTGTTTTATTGAGCTTTATAATATTGGTAATGATATTCGAGCATATCACTCACATTGTCAAACATGAGCTCAGACAGCTCTGGAATCGACTGTTCAGAACCCCCTGATAACACTTACTAGGCCCAACTCTCTACCTTACTATTTTTCCATAGCTTTTCTATATTGTGCACCATGCAGTACATTAACCACTGAGCGGTCGCTTTAGCTTCACCTCGCACACTGATTCTACTCAAACCTTTATTACTGGTAATATTTCCGAAGACAGGCTCAATCGTCCACATTCTTCGGCTATACATTCGACGACCTTCTGGACTATCAATTTTCTGTTTCATTAGATCCAGGCACGTTATTTTCTCCTGCCCATCATTTAAAAAGGATACTTGCCTTCCTTTTTCTTTGACTGGATTTCTCATGCATTTAGATTGCATACTGCAATTTCGGCAATCTTCTAGTTCTCCACGAAAGCGAGTATAAAACCCTTTTGCGCCTTCATAATCATCGCCTAAAAACTTCAATTCTTTTCCCGCTGGACATATACAAGTATTACTAGAAAAGTTAACTTTAAATTCTGAGCTATGCATAGCCATATTAGTTTTTGCTTTATCTTTTCGCGTCTTTTTTCTTAACTTTTTGTGCTTCTGATAAAAATCAGAATCTGAAAACACAGGGTTACGTTTTCTAAACTGATTATCAGGCACAACTGCATTAATATTTTCATCAAATAAATACTGCATCGTAGCTTCACTTGAAAAACCAGTATCAGCCGTGAGAACTAAAGACGGTTTAAAAATACCATCACCAAAGTTTTTCTTAATACCTTCAATCATGGGTTTTAATGTAGCTTGCTCTTGCCCCATACCAAAAGCTTGTGCATGAACAATGACTTGATGTTTTTCATCTGCAGCAGTTACGCAGGCCATTCCCTGAATCGTTCCTTTACTCGTTGTCAT
>PAOL01000016.1:0-9394 GCA_002708475.1 Oleispira sp.
AACATTTACGCTGTATGGAAGCAAAAGATTTATTAAAAAATACCGACATGGCAATTGCCGACATAGGCGCAGCGGTGGGTTATGGCGATACCAGTTATTTTGGCCGTATCTTTCATCGTTATTCTGGACAAAGTCCTAAATCCTATCGAAATAAGGTGCGGCATAAATTGTTTGTCGGCTAATTCTTCTGTTCACTTGCTGGTCAAGTCGCTATAATCCCGCAGTTATTTTAGGCGGGGTTTATCGGCGGTATGCGCCTTATTCGTGGGTTATACAACATTCCATCCGATTTTTCGGGCTGCGTTGCGACTATTGGCAACTTCGATGGTGTTCATTTAGGACATCAGGCGATTCTTCAGCAGCTGAAAAAACAGGGGGCAGAGCATCAATTACCAACAGTTGTAATGATGTTCGAACCACAGCCGCGTGAGTTTTTTGCACCGGATCAAGCTCCTGCGCGTCTTGCTAATATGAGCGAGAAGTTGCAAGACCTCGCCAGTTTTGGCGTCGATTATGTTTTGTGTCTGCCGTTCAATCAAAAACTTCGCTCGATGAGTGCCGATCAGTTTATTCAGACGATTTTATTGGATGGTTTGAGAATTCGTCATTTGATTGTTGGTGATGACTTTCGTTTTGGTTGTGATCGCACAGGTGATTATCAGCTTTTACAGAAAGCAGGTCAGGAAAGTGGCTTTAGCGTTGAAGATACTAAAACCTTTGAAGTTGAAGGTAAGCGTGTAAGCAGTACTCGTATCCGAGATTGTTTAAGTGCGAATGATTTGGATGCGGTCAATAAATTATTGGGTCGCCCTTACCGAATGAGTGGTCGTATTGGATATGGCCGCCAGCTAGGGCGTACAATTGGTGTGCCCACTGCGAATGTTATTTTACAACGTAATAAACTCCCAATGACGGGCGTTTATGCGGTGAAAGCGATTGAGATTGAAGTGGCTGGATGTAATGAAAGCCAAGTTCTGGATCATTCAGGTAATGTGAAAGTATGGCAAGGTGTCGCCAATATTGGTGTTAAACCGACTGTTGCAGGTACGCCAGAGCCTTCGTTGGAAGTGCATATATTCGACTTCTCAGATGATGTCTATGGTAAGCGTTTAAGTATAGAGTTTTGCCAGAAAATTCGTGAAGAGCAAAAGTTTAATGGGCTGGATGAACTCAAAGCCGCCATTAGTAATGATATGAAGGTTGCTCGGGACTTTTTTAATAACTAGTCGTTCGGGCATCAAAAAATGTGTAGTCGAAGTCGGCTGCATGATTAGGTAGTTATTCCACAAAACGTCGTGAATACATCCTTGTAGACTTGAGTTCGGCATCCATGCCTCGCACATTTTCTACATAACTATCTAATAATGAATCCTCGTGATTCTTAAAATTTGAATAATGTGTGGTTAGAAAAATTAATTGTCTGACCATCAAACAGAATTAAATTTAAAACATAAGAGCCTAGCGGCAGATTATAGTTGGAAGCAAAAATGAGTAATAAAGACCAAGCGGGAAAAGTAGAGAGCCAATATAAGGCGACATTAAACTTGCCAGAAACCGACTTCCCAATGCGTGGAAATTTGGCAAAACGTGAGCCTGAATTATTAGCTCAGTGGCAAGACATGGGTTTGTACCAACAAATTCGTAATGCCCGCTCTGGTCGTGAGCAGTTTATTTTGCATGATGGCCCTCCGTACGCAAACGGTGATATTCACATCGGTCACGCAGTAAACAAGGTTTTAAAAGACATTATCATCAAGTCTAAAACCATGTCAGGTTTTGATGCTCCGTACGTTCCTGGTTGGGATTGTCACGGCTTACCGATTGAATTAAAAGTTGAAGAAAAAGTTGGCAAAGCGGGTGATAAAGTAACTCCGGCTGAGTTCCGTCAACACTGTCGCGAATACGCAGCTGAGCAAGTGAACGGCCAGCGTGAAGGCTTTAAACGTTTGATGGTTTTAGGTGATTGGGAAAACCCTTACCTAACAATGGATTTCAAATTCGAAGCCAACATCATTCGTACCCTAGGTAAAATCGCTGATAACGGCCATCTAGAAAAAGGCTTCAAACCTGTTAACTGGTGCATGGACTGTGGTTCTGCTTTGGCCGAAGCAGAAGTTGAATACCAAGATAAAAAATCCATTTCTATCGATGTGAAATTTGCCTTTACGGATACAGCTGCATTGTTAAATGCGTTTGGCGCAGATGCTTCGTATTCAGATAAGACGGCAAGCATTGTTATCTGGACAACAACCCCTTGGACTTTGCCTGCTAACGAAGCGGTTTCGGTTCACCCTGAATTAGAATATTCATTAGTTCACATTAATACCGAAGACAGTGAAAAAGATGAAATTTTAGTTTTAGCGTCAGCATTAGTTGAAGATGCTATGGGTCGCTATGGCATTACAGATTTTAACGTAATCGCTAATGCTAAAGGTTCTGCTTTTGGTCAGTTGCCTGAGCAAGACTCTGCACCATTTTCTGTTACTCATCCGTTTATGACGGTTGAAGGCGCAGCTAAAACAGTGCCTGTTATTACGGGTACTCATGTAACGGCTGATGCGGGTACCGGCTCTGTTCACACAGCGCCAATGCACGGTGCAGACGATTATACGGTTTCAAATCAATACGGTATTTCTTCTGAGGCTATGTTGGTGAGTGCTGAAGGTACTTTTATCAATAACCCTGTTTTAGAAAGCCTAGAATTATCTGGTTTATCGGTTGCTGATAAGGGCAACTTCCGCGTATTGGGTATCCTTGGTGAGAAGGGTGCTTTGATCAAGAAATTAAAAATCGAGCACAGCTATCCGCATTGCTGGCGACATAAAACGCCAATTATTTTCCGTGCGACGCCTCAGTGGTTTATTGCAATGGAGTCTGATAAAGCAGAAAAATCTTTACTAACTCAAGCAATGCATGCTGTTGAGAATGATGTTGAATGGCGCCCAAGTTGGGGTAAGGCTCGTATCGAAGGCATGATGAATGGTCGTCCTGACTGGTGTATTTCTCGCCAGCGTACTTGGGGTGTCCCTATTGCGTTATTCGTACATAAAGAAACGTCTGAACTTCATCCTGATAGCAAAGCCTTAATCGAAAAAGTTGCGCTAAAAGTTGAAGAAAAGGGTATTGATGCGTGGTTTGAGTTAGAAGCCGCTGATTTACTAAGTGCTGATGACGCAGAAAATTATGTGAAAGTAACAGATACCTTGGATGTTTGGTTTGATTCAGGTGTTACTCACGCTGCGGTATTGGATGAGCGTGATGGTTTACGTTCTCCAGCTGACTTGTATCTTGAAGGTTCAGATCAGCATCGCGGTTGGTTCCAGTCGTCGCTATTAACGTCAGTGGCTGCTAAAGGTGAGGCACCTTATAAAACAGCTTTGACTCACGGTTTCACCGTTGATGCTCAAGGCCGTAAAATGTCGAAGTCGATCGGTAATACAGTGTCACCTATCGATGTGATGAATAAGCTAGGCGCAGATATTTTACGTTGGTGGGTTGCTGATACAGATTATAGTACTGAGATGACTGTGTCTGATGAAATTCTAAAGCGTAATGCTGATGCGTATCGTCGTATTCGCAATACATGTCGCTTCTTGTTGGCGAACATCGCAGGCTTCAATCCTAAAACGGATCTAGTCGCTGTTGAAGATATGTTGCCATTAGATGCATGGATTTTGGATCGTGCAGTTAATATCGATAAGCAAGTTAAAGAATTGTATACCGATTATAACTTTAGTGGTTTAACAAAGTTATTGATGAACTTCAGTGTGGGTGAGTTGGGTTCTTTCTATTTAGATATCATTAAAGATCGCCAATACACTTGTAAGGCTGATGGCCTTGCTCGTCGTAGTGCGCAAACGGCTTTGTATCATATTGCTGAAGCTATGGTTCGCTGGGTTGCTCCAGTATTGAGCTTCACTGCTGAAGAGATTTGGGATGTATTGCCTGTTGCAGTTGATTCTGATGGTAATAGTGTCGAGCGTGAGAAATCAGTTCTTTTGGCAGAATGGTATGAGTTACCTGAAGTATCTGAACTGAAATTAGATGATGCTTATTGGCGTCAAATCATGGCTGTTAAAACAGCCGTGAATAAAATATTAGAAGAAGCGCGTTCTGCAAAAACGGTTGGTTCTAGTTTAGCGGCTGATGTGACTTTATATGCTGATGAAGCGTTAAAAGTGCAGTTAGAAAAATTAGGCGAAGAGCTTCGTTTTGTGTTGATTACTTCGAAGGCTGAAGTTGAAACTTTAGCATCGGCTGATGAAGATATGACTCAGAAGACGGATGTTGAAGGTTTGCGTTTATCGCTTTCAGCTTCAGCTGCTGAGAAGTGTGAACGTTGCTGGCATCACAGTGAGACAGTTGGTTCGCACTCTGAGCATCCGACCTTGTGTACTCGCTGTGTAACGAATATTGCAGGTAGTGGCGAAGTTCGTCACTTTGCTTAACTCATTTAGAGAATAGAGAGATAAAATGAATCAAGAACGCAAGGCTGGGGAACCCTCAGCCCTGATTTGGTTGTGGTTATCGGTCTTCGTGATTGCGTTTGATCTTATTACCAAACAGTTAGCAGAGAATTTTTTAAGCTATGGCCAGCCAGTTCCTATATTGCCAGTCTTTGATCTGACTTTATTGTATAACCCTGGTGCGGCGTTTAGTTTTTTAGCNGGTGAAGACGGTTGGCAGCGTTGGTTTTTTACCGCAATTGCNGTGGGNGTAAGTACNATGNTAATTAGTTGGTTGTATAAATTGCCCCGTGAAAATAAATGGTTGGCTATTGCTCTTGCCTTGGTTCTNGGCGGCGCTTTAGGGAATTTGTTTGATCGCTTAGTTTATGGACACGTGATCGATTTTATATCCGTACATTGGGACGGCTCATATTTTCCAGCATTTAATATTGCAGATAGCGCCATTACAGTGGGCGCTATCATGTTAGGTTTAGACGTCATTTTTGAAGCGCGTCGTGAGAAAGCAGCGGCTAAAAAAGACGCAGATTCGCTTTCTAATAATGAAAGCNAAAGATAAAGTATAAAGGTAAAGAATAATGTCTAATTCTATTCAAACGATTGCAGCTNATTCTAAAGTATCGATGCACTTTGCGCTGCGTATGGAAGGCATTGCAACGGACGGANCCCGTAAAAAAGATGAAGTTGATTCTACCTTTAATGCTAAGCCCGCAGAATTTACGATGGGCGATGGTAATTTATTACCGGGCTTTGAAGAGTATTTAATCGGCCTAACAACAGGTGATCATAAAACCTTTACCGTTCCTGCTGAAAAAGCGTTTGGTCAAACGAATCCGCAGAATATTCAAGAAATGAAGCGCTCTAGTTTTGCTGTTGATATGCCTTTATCCCCTGGTTTGGTTGTATCATTTGCTGATGCTGCTAAAGCAGAGTTGCCTGGTGTTATTAAATCAATCGAAGGTGATTATGTTGTGGTTGATTTTAATCATCCACTAGCAGGTAAAGACTTACAATTTGAAGTACAGATATTATCTGTTACTGATGCTAATTCTGTGGAAGCTTAGTATGAAAATAAAAATGGCTAACCCACGTGGATTTTGTGCAGGTGTTGANCGCGCAATTGATATCGTGAATCGTGCGCTGGATCTATTTGAACCACCTATCTATGTTCGTCATGAAGTTGTTCATAATAAGTTTGTTGTGAATGGTTTGCGTGAACGTGGTGCTGTTTTTATTGANGAGCTACATGAAGTGCCTGACGATAGTATTGTGATTTTCTCTGCACACGGGGTTTCACAAGCTGTTCGTAAAGAAGCGACTGATCGTGGTTTAAAAGTATTTGATGCAACGTGNCCGCTAGTGACCAAGGTGCANCTAGAAGTTAGCCGTTATAGCGCCGATGGTAGTGAATGTATTCTGATTGGCCATAAAGGTCATCCAGAAGTTGAAGGCACAATGGGGCAGTATGACCATTCNAATGGCGGTAATATTTACCTTGTTGAAGATGAGGAAGACGTTGCTAATTTACAAGTCGTAAATCCTGAAGCACTGTATTATGTAACCCAAACGACGCTTTCTATGGATGATACGGCCAAGGTGATTGAAGCCCTGCGTGCTAAGTTTGAAAAAATTGAAGGTCCTCGTAAGGACGATATTTGCTACGCAACTCAAAACCGCCAAGATGCGGTAAAGACGTTAGCAGAAAGCTCTGAATTATTATTAGTGGTTGGTTCACCTAATAGCTCTAACTCTAATCGCTTACGCGAACTGGGTGAGCGTATGGGAGCNAAAGCCTATTTAATTGATGATGCTGAAGAGATTCAGAAAGAATGGCTAGACGGTATCGAAAGCATTGGTATTACGGCCGGAGCATCTGCTCCAGAGGTGCTTGTACAGGCGGTTGTTAATCGTTTAAAAGAATGGGGCGGTGAAGTTCCAGAAGAGTTGCAAGGGCAAGAGGAAAACGTTGTGTTTTCATTGCCTAAAGAACTTAGGCTGACTGATATCAGCTAAGTTCTTTTTAAGTAGTTAATGAACTAGATTTTCTAGTTCATCTTCCAGTACGTTTTCTTCATTCTGCTATAGCAATCAAGCCCGCTATCTACAATCTCAGCTCCAACAACAATAATAGGTGTTCCGGCGCAACTTGCTTTTGAGTTAGAGTCGTCATCGGCATCTGGATCTGCATTAGGATCTGGGTCCGGATCTGGTGAGAATAGTAATACTGGCTCTGGAGGAATACCCGTTTGCTCTAGCTTTGTACTGGTTATAGTTACAGTATCATTAGTAGTTGTACCATCACCATAGCTAGGTGTAAGTGTATAAATATAAGCAAATCCAACGTTGGGGGAGCATGTAGTACTAGATAGCCCGGTGTTGGGTCGATAAGTCGTAAATGATATTATGTTATTAGCGGTAGTCGAGCGGGCAAGTACTTTTTCTCCTGCGTATGGGAGCTTGTAGTAGATACCTTTAGGGTTGGTTGCACTTACTACAGCGCTATTTACCTCTGCGTCGATCAAGTCACTCTCGAGAACGGTCTGATAAAAGGTATCCTTATTCGCATCTGTTGGTTTAGTCGTTACATTAAAATCATTAATTATGTAAAAGCGGTTCTTTGTGGCGGCATTCAGCGGATGAGCTCTATATCCCGATCCAATGCTGAGTTGAAAGTGTGGGTCAGCGGCTGAGTTTTCATCATTGATATAAGCAACATCCACAGTATTGTAGAACTGAATGTTATTACTTCCACCTCCATTCATGTCCGCAATAAGTCCTCCATAGGCAACCATGTTATCACCGGTCGCTGGTTCGTTATCAATATCGATGCGCCATAATCTACCACCAGTATCAGAGCTATAAATAAGATCTGCTAGACCATCTTGATNTGTGTCTATTATGTTTAAATCACTCACGATACTGCTTGTCATTTCAGAAAGTGTTAACTCTGCAGAGCTATCATTTGAAGCACTCCAAAGATATGCACCAGTTAGAGCATCAACCATGAAAATTGCATTACCCATTGTCATAGCTGTTCGAGTTGTGGGTCCATCAGAACAATTTAAAGAAGTCCCACTTCCTAGGCAATCTTCTTTATCTCTATCATAACCTCCACCAAAAAATAGAACATTTTTTTCTTCCCCATCCCATTTCACTTTAGCAGGGATCATCTTAGACCAAGTTTGACCTAGCTTTTGGAAGTTACCAGTGCCCCCAGTAATTTGCCATAAAAATTTTGGCTCTGATGGTGTTGTAACATCAAGGGCATAATAATTACGTCCACCTCGACGCATCGCAGTGTATAGGTGCATGTATTCTGAAACTGCTACGCTATTAATCGTTTTCTTTTCTACATTATTATTAGAGTCTAATAATACGCCATTTTTATTTAGATCGTTATGGTAATAAGAAATCNGGCCATCAAGTCCATATTCTTTGCCACTTGATCCATTATAATAAGGTTTAATATTTGTTAATAACTCTTCTGGGATAAAGGAAAATAATTCTTTCGGTTGTTCTACTGGTGTTGTACCTGCTGCAGAGTCTAATTTTGGTGAAAATGCATGTAAATAACCAGAGTTAGTACCTATAAATACAACGCTATCATCAGCGGTATAATTAACGATTACTGGCTGGCTATGAAGTGGATCTTCCATAAACGGGCGTGCGTCTTGGAATTCAGCAGTTGAACCGCTGCTAACAATTCCTTTGTCTTCATTATTCACGTCTATACCCGATGCCCACTTGATAATATTTTCTCTTTCATCATCATTTTGTGCATCAAACATTGAGTTTGTAAGGCTGTTGTTATCTGGATGAATACGATTACTGCTATGTGTTAAGCTTTTACTATTACCTGATAGGAAAGTAGTCACCATTCTGCCATCTTTTGTTGCAAGCTCTGAAGGCAAACGTAAGCGGCTTGCCATTCCTCCTTCATCAACTGCTTTGCCATCAGCATCACCAATGGTCCAGAAACTATGAGAGGTATCATTAAAGAATCCCGTAGTGTCGTCAACGGCATTTGCACCGTTATAATCATAAATAACATTACCTGCTAAACGGTAACGTTTTAAATTCCCTTTCCAGTTAGCGTTTTTTTCTGGACTAAATACTGAATAATATAGTTCATCATTATGCTGCAGTTTATTGTATGAATTCACTGAAACGGCAGGAGCGGTAAAAGTGGAGTCATTTTTGATAATCTCACCAAATAACTCTGTTAATTGGTTTTTTAATTCACTAGCGTTTGATGCTGCATAGTAATTTTTAGGTACAGTTTCAGAATCTAAAATTTTAACTTGCTCAGCACCTAGGTCATCCAGCGGTGTTCCATATCGTGCAATATTTTTAAGTTTACTTAGGGCGCTAGCACCAGCAAATCCACCCACTGTATGAATAATAGCATTTTGCATACCAGGCAGATCTACACTAGGTGCTAAATCGGTGGTTTGTGCTAAAAGTGCGAGCTCTTCTGCGCAGGCACCGTTATCATTACTAACACCAGCGTATGTGTAGTAATGCCAATTGCTATTATACTGGTATGTGAAGCTATAGGTATATGTGATGCCACCTTGTACAAAAGTAGCTGGNTAGNTNTGNCCTTTNNNAAAGTANTNTCCNTNAAGTTCAGCGCANTGTTCAGTACTTGTNTCNGCNAGTAATGCCATTTTTCTNGTATTATCATTAGGCAGNGCTTCGAATTCTTCAAGGATTGTAGTATTTGAATCTATATCCTGAGTCGGTACTCCATCAGAGAAAAGTACAATATGATTTGTTTGGCATTCATCTGTGATCGGACTTTTATAGGTTCCGTTTTCCATAGAGGTTGAAACNGAACTGCCNCCGTATAAAGTGGTNTCACCTTGCANNTAAANCAAGGCTTCGTGCANTGANTCCGTGATTGGNGTATTACCACNAGCNNTATA
>PAOL01000016.1:9399-10834 GCA_002708475.1 Oleispira sp.
CCATAATNNNTTTAAANNCNNCTGTTGCATCTTCCANGCGAGTCATTGGCATATCTACAACAGCNCCGTGGTTACCATTAAAGCTCATTAGTGCAATATTAAAATCTTTATCTGAGTCNGCNGCAGATTCTGAAATTACTTCGTTAGCAACCTCCTGAACNGTTTCTAATCGTGTTTTGCCATNGACGTTGCCANTCATGCTGCCTGANGTATCCATNATNAATACAATNTTNGCAAGGCTTCTTGTTTGATTATTNCTGCTTCCTAAATAAATNTCTGTGTCATCNCNTTGAGCAAATAAGGGTGAAAATGAAGTNAGGACAGCACTAATGTGTAAAATTTTGATGATGATCTTTTTCATGATGACATTACTCCTGAGTTACTGTTTTTTTGAATTCGCTTGTAGGAACGAATTCACTATTTGTATCTACCCCTACGTGCAAGTGCGTAATCATTCCTTTTTTACGGTTAACTATTAAACGTAATAGAGGATGTTCTTTTCTTAAAAGTACTTCAGCCAGCTTTGTTTTGTCTAAAGGTCGATCGAGAAGTCTTAAGTCAGCTGATATATCCAGTTCATAGGTTTTCTCTTTGCATCTTTTACAGAGTTTGACTTGTAGATGTGATGGGGAGCCTAAACGATATTCTGTAATTTTTAGATTATCAGCAGGCACAATATACTCAACAACAGGCATACTTGAACTAATTGAATCAGGGTCTACAAGAGCGTCATTTGCATAACTTGTAGAAAATAATAGGTACAGGGTTATCGCGAATAAGTATTTCATATTAACCTTCGTTATTCTGATTAATTAAATGGATGATGGGGCAATTAGTTCAATCCCCATTACTTGAGATGATAAGTTATAGCCACTGCTTGGTGCGTCAGCATCTGCCTGCACTTCGAATCTGTAAGTCGAGAACCCACCTTGACTGTATCCAGATGTAAATGGAGGCTGCCCAGTATGAGTGAGTTTGCTTGATACACTAATACTGTGTGGGTCATTGTTTATTTTTGTTGTATAACTCGACACTATAGAGGTGTCTTGTTCATGAAATACCTTGTCATCGTTTGCATCTAATGTGAAATTATCGAGTGCATCACTAAGGTCTTGAGTAGATGCTGAATCAGAGATATAAGTTAGATAAATTTCATCAAGTTCACTATTTGCAATATTAAACCCACTCTCGCTATGTTGAACATTAGCAATAATTCGGGTTTGCAAATTCGTACGTTGCAATGATGTAATGGATATTAATGTAATCGCGGTTAATAATACGAGAGAGATCACAAGTACAGATCCTTTCTCTTTAAACCGCTGATAGTTTGGATAAATTTTCATACTGATAATATCACCAGATTAGTTATGAATATTAAAAATNNCTTNTTCANNTNNTTGANNCNNNCAANANATACTAGATTGGNGNAGTCNTA
>PAOL01000016.1:10839-47561 GCA_002708475.1 Oleispira sp.
TGTTTGGTANAAGCCTGAATNNCTAGGAGCCTGAATTACCTTGCCAATCTTCTACGATGTCANCNNNTGTATCTGGGTCAGTAGTTCTNAATTCTCTTCGNCCTCTATTGTCCATAACTAAGACCCCATCTTCTGCTTGAGTACCGTTAGGTGTTGCTATAAGCATATAGCAAAGATCAAGGCCTTTATCTGTTGTACTTGTATCAACATCAGGGTANACATCACTACCATTTTCACTACAAGCCTGTGCGTTGACAGTATATTCACCCATGACAGTAGGATCGGGAAAACCAAGATCGGACAAATCTTCTGCATAAATGAAATTTTCTATCCGATAGACCTCTTGTAGACGTTCTATTGTTAATAAGTCTGCCTGAGCCGCACTACGATGACCTTTTTGTACGTATTGAGTATAAATNGGTAGAGATACAGCTGATAAAATCCCAATAATTGCAACAACAACCATCAACTCTACTAGCGTGAAACCTTTGCTTTTCATTCTGTTATTCCTAAAGTCTGCTCATTATTATTTGTAATTTTCTATCACAAAAGTTGTAGAAAATACCTGACGACTAATATTATCGTTGATGGTATANGTATCAGAATCAAGTAGTTGATATACAGAGCTGTCAGCATCTCCAGACCCTGTTATTGCACTTGAAAGTATTGCGACTCTTACTGCATATACGCGCGCCCAATTNGATACATTATTTGCGNTTACATACTTNGTAATATTTCTATTACTTGAGGATGCAGGNAACGCTGCAGATGCTTCACCATATAAAACATGCATCGCATCGATACCGTTTGCGATAGATGCTGCGTCGTTGGAGCGTGTTATCGANGATCCATCAAAAGCATGACCTTGGCACCATAAGCTTCCTGGCGTGCCTACAACAGCAGAAGTTGTTGCAGTCGCTGGACTAGACAGCGTAGGAGGCTGAACCCAAAATACGTTGAGTACTATGTCATCTTCTGTATATCCGCCTGCACCAGAGCAGTCGCGAATATCGCTNGCAGGTTCTACATCTGGAACCCATGCTACGGCTAAATTGTCCCCCCCGTTGAACGTAGCACTTGCTGAGCCTGTATATCCACCAGTAGTCTGGTTGCTGCAAGAGATGCCATTGCTACCAGTAATACTATTACTATTTAATGCCGAGTATGTACTGCAATCAATGAATGGAACTGTTTCTGGAAGAGGGTCTATCAAATCTATGTTATCTAAACCGGCTTCTCTAACTTGGCTTGCTAGATAAGACATAACGAACCTCCCAGTCTCTTGTGCTTGAGATAAACCGTCTGAGGTTGATGCAGATTGATTTGATGTTATAAGTATTTTGGAGATGGCGAACGTCATCACAAGGCTTAGTAATACCGTAATCATCACCTCTATAAGAGTAAAGCCTGCTGTTCTTTTAACGGAATATTTCATCGTGGTACTTGTCCTGTGATTTCAAGCTCACCACTATTTGCGGTGCGAGCAGCGCCGGTAATACTTTCCTCATCAGTCCTAGCCTTCCAAGTCAGCTCTACAAGCAAATTCTTATCGTTTGCGATGCTAACTGTCAGGTTGGCTCCGGGTAGGTGTTGAACCGCGTGAGAAGCGATACTTCTATCTCCACCCCCGCATGCGACATCAAATAGGTCCCAAGTAGCTAATTCNGNTCCAGAGCATGTAGCGGCNNCACTTCCGTGTTGATCNCTACAAACTTTGGTCACTGCAGTCGCACATGGGCCACTGGCGGGNGTTACATAACTGTCTGCAAATTCTTGATTGGCTTTAATACGATTTGTAATATCATTAAATAACCATATTGCTTGGGCTCTATTACTTGCGTCATTCGCGCCTTGAAGTGCCTGCATTTGAAGAGAAATAAGGCCCATTAATCCAATGCTTGTGATTACCATTGTTACTAACACTTCAATTAGAGTGAAGCCTTTAGCTGGATTATTGATATTTTCTTTCATTATTTATCCAAGAACGTTGCTGGGCAATCTATTTTCGTAGATATCGTTTGCCCAATAGTATTGATTTGTATGGTATGAGCGTTACTTCCAANACACCCATAAGCTCCTAATGAAATAGTTCCTACGTTTCTAGCGAGGCCGCTTGGTTCAAATATAATTGGATTGGATTGATCTAATGGCCCAGCAATGGAGCGAATTTGAACGTTATCGCCTAAANTTGTTTGTTGACTTATGAGAATGTTTGAACTGCTATTTGGGTTATCCGCTGCAGCAATAAAAGTTGTCCAGCCTTGCCCCCAATTTACACCACCGCCAGTCGCTAAAACCCCATTCCCTGATGTACTGTCATTAGGATACATTGTCACGGCCAATTGCTGAGAAATAGCGTGATTTCTAGCTCGTAACAAACTGATAAATAATCGTTGCTGGGCACTATTTGACTCTGCGTTTGATAAGTAAGTACGCATCCTCGGTGCTCCTGCGGTTGCCAATAAAGCAANGATAGCGATGACAACTGTTAACTCAATAAGTGTAAAAGCATAATATTTTTTCATGATGTNATTGTCTTAATAATTTGAGGTGTTCACAAGAACTAAGCGATAAGTGGTTAATTCAATAAGTATGAGCGGTTAAAAGTGTGATAATACTGCTTAACAGAATGTTTTTATAATACTTATTTGGAAATTAGANTTTAATACCAGAGCGTAATTAGGCCTGTGATATTTAGTCACAGCTAACAGGTTTGCTGGGGNTNATGTCGGGGGTTCCATCGCCGTTTAAATCTTGAGCAATGCGAATACGTCCAGGTCGTGAAATTACTAAGCCCTTTGTAATATTATTCATACAATAAGCAAGTGTCCCATTATAAAAATTTGCTATTCCTTGTTCGTCAAATCGTATTTGTGTTTTGGGGTATTTGATCTGTATCTCTTGATCTATTACAGCACTGAATAGGCTTTTAATATTCTCATCATTATCACGTTTTCGATTGTTGTTGCTGTCTAGGAAAATCATTTTAGGAGCTTTCCAGTCATTTACACAATCCTTTTGGTTGTGACTGGGACATAAAACAGCAGGCTGTGAATTATTTATGGCGAGTTGGCGTGTATTATTCGCCTGCTGTAATAAGGATAAAAAACCACTTTTTGCCTTCGTCTCTTGTAACAATGAGTTGAATTCTCCTGCTCCAATGATGGATGTTAATAAGATAATTGCTGTGACTATTATCAACTCAATTAATGTAAATCCCTGCTGTTTCATAAAACCATCCTTGGTTTATTGTTGTGTTTTATTAGTGCATTGGTAATCGCATTAGTAAGTACAGCAAGAAATAGAGAAGGCAGGGGTTTTTGAGGTAAAGAATCAGTCGGTTTACCTAATAGAACAAGAATATTGACTGAGGTAGAAATAAGACTTAACGATAACTTTTATTAGAAAATCATCGTTAAGTATTAAAAGTATTGATGGCTATTCGATGTTTAATTTAGAGCAGCGATAACGTAATGCTCTGAAGCTAATTCCGAGTTTTTCTGCAGCTGCGGTTTTGTTCCAGCGAGTTGCTTCTAAAGCTTCGTTAATTGCTAGGCGTTCAATGTTTTCTATATAGGCTTCTAGGTTGCCATTAGCCATATTGGTAGATTTCTTTTCAATGGCGTTTTCATTCGTATTTTGTTCTGTATTCTCGTCAGTATTTTTATTAATATTTTCAGTTTTTTGATGATCCGGCAGGTTTAGGTCTTCAATACTAATTTCATCGTTCTCTGACATTGTGAAGGCGCGTTGAAGAATGTTTTCCAACTCACGTACGTTGCCTGGAAAAGAATATTCCGTAAGCGCAGCCAATGTTTCTGGTGCTAGTTTTAAAGCAGGCATCTGCCACTCTTTAGCGTATTTTTGTAAGAAATGATCCGCTAGTNGTGGGATATCATCAGNCCGTGAAGCTAAGGATGGCGTCTCTACCGTGATTACATTTAAACGAAAATATAGATCTTGGCGGAATAGCTCTTTTTCTACTTGTTGNTGTAAGTCACGGTGACTGGCACTGAGAATGCGTACGTTAATAGGTAGTTCTTGTTCGTTTCCTACTGGGCGTACAGATTGTTCCTGTATCACACGCAAAAGCTTGGCTTGCATGTCTATAGGCAGTTCAGCGACTTCATCTAAGAATAATGTGCCTCCTTCGGCAGCGCGAAAGAAGCCTAATTTGTCAGAGCTTGCGCCAGTGAAGCTTCCTTTCATGTGCCCAAAGAATTCACTCTCCATTAAATCGCGTGGAATAGCCCCACAGTTAACTGCGATAAAGGGTTTGTCTCGACGAACACCTAATGAGTGAATTAATTGAGAGACCAGTTCTTTGCCGGTTCCTGATGGACCATGAATAAAGATTGGCGCTTGAGTTCGCGCTACTTTTTCAATTTGGCTATTGAGTTTCTCCATGGCTTTTGATTGGCCAATTAAGCGTATTTGATTGCTTTTGCTGGCATGGGAAGCGAGTGGAACTTCTGTTAATTTAAGCGCAGCAGTGACCACGTCACGAAGTCGAGTTATGTCGATGGGTTTTGCAACGAAATCAAACGCGCCTGATTTTAATGCTTCAACAGCGGTTTCCATATTGCCAAATGCGGTAATCATTGCGATGGGCATTTTCGGGTATTTTTTTTGTGCTAACGCAATTAAATCCATACCATTGCCATCAGGCAATTTCATATCGGTAAGGCTAAAATGAAACTCTTGTTGCTCTAGTTGCGCAATCGCTTCACTAAAAGTAGCCGCAGTTGAGCATTCTATTCCCATTCGCTCTAGAGTTATTTGAATTAGGTCTCTGATGTCAGGTTCATCGTCAATAATTAAAGCTCTATAAGACATTTCTTTTCCTAATTTGCGGTTCTAAATATTGAACCTTGTATATTATTTTAAAAATTATTCGTTTNCTTTTGCGAAACTGATGCAGAAACATGTACCTGTTATATCAGGCAAGTGATGACTAGCAATATGTCGAATGTAAGCGTTGTTTGCTTCGCATATTTCGCGGCATAAATACAAGCCAAGTCCGGTTCCTGAATGCTCTGTAGTGAAGAAGGGTTCAAATAAATTCTTTTGGTTTTCTTCACTAATTCCTGCGCCATTATCCATTAAATACAGTTGAACAGAACCGTCAATATGTTGTTTTGCGTGTATGCGTATATGGGCGTTTTCTGGATTATTTTGAAGAGCGTAGCGTAAGCCGTTTCCGCAAATATTATGCAGCACTTGTTGCAGTTGATCAGGGTCGAAGGTGACTAAATAATCATCACTGCAGTTAATATCTAAGGAAAAATGGCTATCGTTCGCCTGTGTAAAACCTTCTTTAAAATGCTCTAGCCAAGGTTTTAACTTAATAACTTCGCTGTTTGCATGACTCCGACGGCTAATTTGTAGAATATCTTCCACTGTCCGATTAATACGCATGCAGTGTTGTTCAATAATTTGGGTGAGCTTGATGTCACCCTTGGTAAGTTCGGGAGCTTCTGCCAACAGTTGTGCTGCATGACGAAGTGCGCTTAGCGGGTTGCGAATTTCATGGGCAATACTTGCGGTTAAACGCCCTAGTGATGCCAGTTTTATCTGCTGTGCTTCTGCTGCAATATGGCTAGAGTCTTCTAAAACCAGAACATAATCTCCTGCTACAGATGTATTNAATGTGGATTTATTAAGAATCAGCTGAGCATCATTATGTTCAAAGTGGACATTGCGGCAGTCGCTATGATTAATAAAATTCATCAAGCCTGGTGGTAGATGTTGGCCATCAAAACAATTGAACCAGCGCTGTGCAGTATCGTTACTGAGCAAGATTTTATTATCTTTATCGCAAGCAATAATGGCGTTAGGAAGTGCTAATAGAACGTGTTTGTTAATTTTTCGTAGGCGAGTAATGTTTTCAGCTTGTGTTTCGGTAAGGTCTAGGGTGCTATTAAGCTTTTTTGAAAGGGTTTGGGTCAAAAAAGCGAGGATGAAGCAAAAGAACCCGTATAAACCAGAGCTAAAGACTTCCTTTTCATCAAACTGCCATGGGATTATGTGTTGAGTATAAATGACTGCAAGAGTAGTCCAGGCTGCGACAGCATAGCCTAGTGATTGGGTGACAAGAAGATTAGAAATGAGCATAGGAATTAGAATTAAGTTACTAAACCCGCTTTCTAAGCCACCGCTAGTTTGCATCATAATAACTAATAGAGTGATGTCGCCGAAGAAAAAACTAACGGCGTACTGCGGGTGTGTGCTGAGCCGTGATGTTGAAAAAACCAGCATGATAGCCGACCAAAACACATAGGCAGTATTAGCAAATAGGAATGTCTGGGGATCACTTCCAGCAAGAAAATTATTTTTAGTGTCTAAACTATCGAAAATAATTAACATTAATGACAATATCAGGGCATAAAAGCTGTAATAGCGCAATAAACGCTGCCCTTGGACAAGAACGTCCGCTGGTTTTAACCACATTTTAAAAGTTCCGTTTGCAACCTGTTCACAATTTTTCGACAATACGCGGCAAATATCCCGTGGTCAAAGATAATCGCTATGCAACAATCTATGCAACAAGTGTCAATCGCTCTCGCCCAAGTTAACTTTAAAGTGGGTGATATAGATGGCAATGTCCAACTTATCGCTAATGCTGTCGCTGATGCTAAAACGCAGCATGGGCAAAGTGATACTGCCTTAATGGTCGTTTTTTCAGAGCTCGCACTCATCGGTTATCCGCCGGAAGATTTATTATTGCGTCCAAGTTTACAGCATCGTATTGAAAGTGCTTTGCAGCAGGTCGCAAATCTTAGTTCTGATGTGGCGATTGTTGTGGGTTATCCGTGGCATAAAGATGGNCAGTTGTTCAACATGGCTGGAGTTTGGAGTGATGGTAAACAAATCGCTCAGTATGCTAAGCGTTGTTTACCTAATTANCAGGTCTTTGATGAGCAGCGTTATTTTGCTGCGGGTGATGAGGTTTGTGTTTTTGATTGGCAGGGTCATAAAATTGGTTTGACTGTGTGCGAGGATATTTGGCACGGGCATCCTGTTGAGGAATCGAAGGCCGCTGGGGCGGAGTTCATGGTTAATATTAACGCATCTCCTTTTCATGCTGGAAAGTTGCAGCAGCGTCACAAATTGTTAGGTGATCATGCTAAAGCCCACCAATTGCCGATTGTGTATGTGAATCAGGTCGGCGCTCAGGATGAGCTGGTATTTGATGGAGGCTCTTTTGTTGTCGATGCTAATGGTTCTTTGGTTGCGACTTTAGCTGAGCATGAAAGTCTTGTGAAATTGGTGGATTTTGATGAGAACTTGGCTATAAAAAGTTCTAAAGTTGCACTTGAAAAAACAGAGTTGGCGAGTATTTACGATACGTTGGTGGTAGGCGTTCGAGACTATATCGAGAAGAATGGTTTTAAAGGTATTGTTTTAGGTTTATCGGGCGGGATTGATTCAGCGCTTACTCTGGCGATTGCAGTGGATGCGATTGGTAAGGATAGGGTTGAAGCGGTGATGATGCCGTTTAAGTATACGTCTTCGATGAGTATGGAAGATGCAAAGCTTGAAGCGGATGCGTTGGGTGTTAGCTATAAGATTCTGCCGATTGAACCTATGTATGATTCGTTTATGCATGCGTTGGAAGATGAGTTTGCGGGCTTGGCACGTGATACAACGGAAGAGAATTTACAAGCCCGTTGTCGTGGTGTGATGTTGATGGCTATTTCGAATAAGAAAGGCTATATGGTTCTCACAACGGGTAATAAAAGCGAAATGGCAGTAGGTTATGCCACGCTTTATGGCGATATGGTGGGTGGCTATAGTGCGTTGAAGGATGTGTATAAAACCATCGTTTTTCAGCTTTCTCGTTATCGTAATGAGGTGGCTGCGGAGCAGGGTGAAAATGAAATAATTCCTGATCGCGTAATCACGCGCCCACCGTCGGCTGAGTTGGCTCCGGACCAAGTGGATGAAGACAGTTTGCCGCCATACGATATTCTGGATCAAATTCTTGAATATTACATTGAGGGCGATTTAAGTGTTGATGCGATCATTGCTAAGGGCTTTGATCGCGAGGAAGTAACGCGCGTGACACGCTTGGTAGATTTGTCTGAATACAAGCGTCGCCAAGCGCCTGTTGGTGTGCGCATCACCTCTCGCGGCTTTGGCCGCGATCGTCGTTACCCTATTACTAATGGCTGGAAGGCGGGTGGCTAGGTACATTTATAAAAGCCGTGGCGCTAAGAGCTTACATGGTGCTGTATGAGGTATCGCCCTTTGCGGCACGTCGTAAATCCGTCCGTGGAGACTCGGCCTCGACATCCATGCCTCGGACGTCCTTAAGTGCGAAACACTCAGACGTCACTGTCAGCAATAATTCAGATTTGAGGTTCTCTAAATAGCAGAGTAATGACGGCCGATTTATCTGTGATAGCCGTCATATATCATTTAGAGAGAAGTTTTAAATTTAGATTGTTTTCTGAATTCGCGGATCGATATTGAGTATGTCGTTTAAGGCCGTTAGAACACATGGATGTGTTCTCCGAGCCTGCAAGGATGCATTCACGGCGTGCCGCAAAAGGACATACTCACTGGCGATCTTCGAGCGAATTAAAATTAGAAGACCTAACGCCACGGCATTAGCGTTTATCTTGAGTACTGCGTCTTCAATTTAGAATGTTACTCAATCAGCCCAAAGCTCATTACGCCAATCAAGGTACGACGTTCTTTCGTTGTTAAGCCACTTACAATGAAATTCCCTTCTTCATCTAATTGTTCATGTTCAGGGTAATTTAGCTTTAGTAAGGCCAATGCTTGTTCAGACTCATAGTCTTGTCCTAACAACTGATACGCTTCAACCTGCATCGCTAGTGCGTCACCGACGGCGCTAGTGCCTTGATAACCAAGCATTACACGCTCGCCACGTTCAGCAGCCGCTAGATACGCATGGCGCTTCATATAATATTGACCAACCCCAATTTCATATTGTGCTAAACGATCGCGAAGAAAAATCATACGCTTCTGGGCATCAACATTATATTGGCTATCAGGATAGCGACGAATCAATTCATCAAAATAATGGAACGAATCACGTAGGGCGGTAGGATCTCGACGAGCTTGATCAGATGATAAGTAGCGCTCAACAAAGGTGAAGGCTAACTCATACACCGCCAGTCCACGTAAGTAATATGCGTAATCAACTTGCTCATTTAAAGGGTGTAAACGAATGAATCGCTCCGCTGAAGCTAATGCATTTTCTAGGTCTGACATCATATACTGAGTATAAATAAGCTCTAACTGGGCTTGCTCAGCATATTGACCGAAAGGGTAGCGAGACTCTAATTGCTGTAAGCGCTCACTAGCGATTAAATAATTATTATCATCCATCGCCTCACGGGCTTCGTTGTAAAACTCACGTTCTGTAAGCTCTTCAGGGCGTTTTTCTGTGGAAGAACAGGCTGCCAACGCTAGGCAGGATAAAATCAAAAACGATTGAGCAAAGCTTCTCATGGAGGAATATTCCGTTTAACTGTATACTAGTTGGTCAAGATAGTGTCGCTTATTGAGCGCCATTAAATCATAGTCTTAATCTTCACTAAAGATCATTTAAAGTTCATTCATGTCAAATTCTATTCAAGAAAGTATTTTCGTCCCCATTCATCTTGGTAATAAGCGCTTAGATAAGATCGCGGCGGAATTGTTCCCCGACTTTTCGCGCTCGCGTTTGCAGCAATGGATTGTTGATGGAGGTTTGACCGTAGACGGTGAAACTCGCCGTGGTCGCGATAAAATGATCGGCGGGGAAAAACTAGAGCTGAATGTCGTTCTTGAAGCAGAAGGTGATTGGGAAGCTGAAGATATTCCATTAAATGTTGTCTATGAAGATGATGATATTGTTGTAATCAATAAACCTTCTGGATTAGTGGTTCATCCTGCGGCTGGTAATTATACGGGCACCTTGTTGAATGCCTTGCTTTATCACTACCCAGGTATTGAAAATGTACCACGTGCGGGCATTGTGCATCGTTTAGATAAAGACACAACCGGATTAATGGTTGTTGCTAAGACCTTGCAAGCTCAAACTCAGTTAGTAAATCAGTTGCAAGATCGATCGATGGGGCGTGAATATGAAGCTATTACAATGGGTGTAATGACTGGTGGTGGCGTTGTGGAAGCCCCTATCGCACGTCATCCGACTCAGCGTACAAAAATGGCTGTAGCACCTGAAGGCATGGGTAAAGAAGCTGTTACGCATTACCGCGTATTGAAGAAATTTAACGCTCATACTCATGTTCGTTGTAAATTAGAAACGGGGCGTACTCACCAAATTCGCGTACACATGTCACACATTGGTTATCCATTGGTGGGAGATCAGACGTACTTTGGTCGTTTCCGCTTACCTAAAGGAATTTCATTGCATTTACGTCAAGTATTGCAAGATTTTCAGCGTCAGGCACTGCACGCTCGAGAATTGAGTTTATGGCACCCAACGACCGATGAGTACATGACGTGGGAAGTTGAACTACCACAAGACTTTGCTGATTTACTTCAGGCGCTGTCAGATGAACAATCTGAGACTTACGAAGATGTTGAAGTCTAGTGTTAGAATTTAGCGTTACAGTTAGTATTAAGAATCTTTTAATCGGTTAATAAAATGATAATACCTCAGTGGCCAGCCCCCGATAATGTTAAAGCGCTGGCCACTGAGCGTGAAACCACCTCGCCAGATTTAAAAGGCGTGAGCCTACCTCCGTACAGTCGCTTCAATTTGGGAGATCATGTACATGATCAGCCTGATCATGTCTGTGCCAATCGTCATCAACTCTTAGAAACTGCTTTTGGCTGTAATGAAATTCGTTGGTTGCAGCAAATACATGGAATTGATTGCCCTGATGCGCAGAAAATTCAAGATGGGTTTGCCGCAGATGCTAGCTTTACTCAAAAGAACGGCTTGGCTTGCGCCATAATGACAGCTGACTGTTTGCCTGTTTTATTTTGTGATCTTCAAGGTCGTCAAGTTGCTGCGGCTCACGCGGGTTGGAAAGGGCTTGCGCAAGGTGTGCTAGAGAACACATTAAAGACATTTACCGATAATGGAATTGCTGCTGATCAAGTTATTGTTTGGTTAGGGCCTGCAATCTCACAAGTTGCTTTTGAGGTGGGGCCAGAAGTAAAGACAGCGTTTGAGGCGTTTGATGACGGTCTCCCTTGGGCTGATGAGGCATGTTTTATTCAAGGTGTAGGCGACCGTTTGCAATGCGATATTTATCGCTTGGCCAAACTTCAGCTTCGGCACTTAGGAGTTGAAGGTATTTATGGTGCAGATGAAGAAGCAAGCTTCTGCACGTTCTCAGATAAAAATGAAGCGGGAGATTTCCGCTTCTTTAGTTATCGCAGGCAGCCAGTAACTGGCCGTCAGGCCAGTATGATTTGGTTGCAAAGCTAAAATCTGTAAATTACTGGCAGTAAGCTTCTATGCCAGCTTGAGCTTGGCTTCTATAGTCAGCAATTTCAGCCGGTGTTAATTTTCTATAGCTACCATCAGGCTGTTCAAAGCGGCGTTGAGTATTTCCATTCATGTTTTGCATTAAATCTCGCGATTGTTGACAGTACTGAGCTTTTTCTTCAGGTGTGTACTCGCCTTTCATTTCTTCTGTTGGTTTTTTTTGAGCCGCTTCTTTCTGTGTTGTTGAAGCATTAGACGATGCTGAACTTTGTGCTGTGCCAGTTCCTGCAGGGCGTACATCGAGCTTTTTAGAGGTGATGTCACGAGGCGGTGTTTCACTGTAATGTGCTTGACCTTTTTCATCGACCCAGTGATAAATTTTAGCGGCAAAGCTATTGGATATTAGGGCGCCGAATATAAAACTGGTTAGCATGAATGTATGGCAAATGCGGGCAAACATATAAAAAATCTCTTAATTAAAAACTATTTCATTTTACATTCGATTATCGGGCTGTTTTTGTCAAGGGATTATCCAACAGAGCCTTGACAATCTCTCATAAAATGTCAAAATTACGCGGCTTTTCGTCATGCTGGATTTCGGGCAGATCACCGACGTGTTATGAGAAAAGATCGTGAAGAGAGTGAGATAGGTTACCCCCTGCGTTCACCTCAGATTCTTGACCTTAAGACCAAGGCGGAATCATTACGGTGATTGACCAAAAATCGATCATCCAGTCTTTAAACTCGTAGCGACATATGTAGGCATTACACAACGAAGTGTTAATGCTGGTGAACGGTTTAGCTACGACGTTCTGTACAAAAAAATTATACATTGGGGCTTTATGAGTCTTAGCGACAAGTGCTGTAGCAAAAAATACGGCGCCAAATATTCCCCAATGGTTTATTCGATTATCGATTTAAATAGAGGATAATTCGGTGGAATTACTTTCCGGCGGTGACATGCTAGTACGTGCTTTGCACGATGCTGGTGTTGAGTATGTATATGGCTACCCAGGTGGCTCTTTGTTACACGTTTATGATGCAGTTTATAAGCAAAGTCACGTGAAGCATGTACTCGTCCGTCACGAGCAAGCTGCTGCTCACATGGCAGATGGTTTTGCTCGTGCAACGGGCAAAGCAGGTGTGGTCATGGTGACTTCAGGTCCTGGCGCAACAAATACCGTAACCGGTATTGCGACAGCTCAGACTGATTCTATTCCTATGGTTGTTATTTGTGGTCAGGTTCCTTCACACCTTATTGGTGATGATGCGTTCCAAGAAACGGATATGTTGGGTATTGCACGTCCGATCGTGAAACACAGCTTCCGTGTTACTGATCCTGTTGATATTCCAGAGATTATTGCTAAAGCATTTCATATTGCTGAAACAGGTCGTCCTGGCCCGGTTGTTATCGATTTACCAAAAGATATGACCATGCCGAACGAGCGCTTTGAATATAACTATCCAAAGAAAGTTAAAATTCGCTCTTACTCTCCACCACAGCGCGGCCACTCAGGTCAGATTAAGAAAGCTGTTGATATGATTTTTGAAGCCAAGCGCCCAATTATCTATTCCGGCGGTGGTGTTATTCTGGATAAAAGTTCAGATAAGCTGCGTGAGTTGGTTGATGCATTAGGCTTCCCTGTAACCAATACGCTAATGGGCTTGGGTGCTTTCCCTGGAACAGACGAGCGTTTCTTGGGTATGTTGGGTATGCACGGTACGTATGAAGCAAACGTAACCATGCACCATGCAGATTTGATTATTGCGATTGGCGCACGTTTTGACGATCGTGTAACGAATGCAACAAAGAAATTCTGCCCAGATGCGAAGATTATTCATATTGATATCGATCCATCTTCTATTTCTAAAACAGTAACGGCTGATGTACCAATTGTTGGCCCTGTAGGTTCTGTTCTTGATGATATGTTGGCGTTGATTAATAGCGGCGATCAGCAAATTGATGCAGAAGCATTGGCGAGCTGGTGGAAGCAAATTAACGAATGGCGTCCACGTCACGGCATGCGTTATGAGAAGAATGACAACGGCCTAATGAAGCCGCAAGAAGTTATTGAAGCTATGTATGAAGCAACAGAAGGCCAAGCTTATGTAACTTCTGACGTAGGTCAGCACCAAATGTTTGCTGCACAGTATTACAAGTTTGATGATCCAAACAAATGGATCAACTCAGGTGGCTTAGGCACCATGGGGTTTGGTTTCCCTGCGGCAATGGGCATCAAGATGAACTTCCCTGAAGACAAAGTTGTTTGTGTTACCGGTGAAGGTTCTATTCAGATGAATATTCAGGAGCTATCGACCTGCTTGCAGTACGGTATTCCAGTTAAAATTCTTTGTTTGAATAACGGCTCTTTGGGCATGGTTCGCCAATGGCAAGACATGAACTATGAAGGACGTCACTCAAACTCTTATATGGAGTCATTACCTGATTTCATTAAGTTAGTTGAGTCTTATGGCCATGTTGGTATTCGCGTTACTGAGCGTGATGAGCTGCCACAAGCATTAGAAGATACTTTTAACAAATACAACGATCGTTTGGTTTTCCTAGACGTTAAAGTTGATGAGAAAGAACATGTATATCCAATGCAGGTGCCTTTAGGTTCTATGCGCGATATGTGGTTGAACAAAACGGAGCGTACATAATGAGTCAGTCACAACGTCACATTATTTCCATTCTGTTGGAAAATGAACCGGGTGCTTTGTCTCGTGTTGTTGGCTTGTTTGCTCAGCGCGGTTATAACATCGAAACATTAACAGTAGCACCTACTGAAGATGACACTTTGTCTCGCCTTACCATGACGACTATTGGTGATGAGAGCAAAGTTGAACAAATTACTAAGCAATTAAATCGTCTTATTGAAGTGGTTAAACTGGTTAACCTAACAGAAGGTCCGCACATTGAGCGTGAACTGATGTTGATTAAGGTTAAAGCTGTTGGTGCTCAACGTGCTGAAATCAAGCGTACTGCAGATGTTTTCCGCGGACAGGTTGTTGATATCAGTAGCAGTGTATACACAGTTCAACTAACAGGTACTTCTGACAAGCTAGCGGCATTTATTGAAGCTATCGGTCCAGGTTGTGTATTAGAAACCGTACGTACGGGTGTTTCTGGTATTTCNCGTGGTGAGAAAGTGCTTAGTTTGTAGTGNTATCAAACAAAAAAGCCCAAACCTTTTATTAGGTTTGGGCTTTTTTTTGCCTGAAATTTAGGCTCTGAGATTGTCGGCCTAAAGACCGACCTACAGATTGAGTGGCAGATGAAAATGTAGGTCGATATTTAAAATGAAAAATTATATAGCAGCAAAATGTAGGTCGTGCTTTAGCGCGACAAAAAGANCATTTAGATTTTATAAACGCTTTTTGTCATGACTTTGCTTAAGCCTGTCATGGCGAATCGGACAGGTAATGGAAACTCATAACCGCCGGCTTCTAAAGCAGCTGTTGCATGCTTTGCTTCATCATCTAGCATTTGTAGAAGAATCTTTTTACTCTTTTCATCTTGAGTTGGTAGGGACGTCATATGTTCCGTTAAATGCTTACAGACCTGACGTTCAGTTTCAGCGACAAAGCCTAAGCTGATTTTATCGCTAACAGCACCTGCAAGTGCCCCAATACCGAATGATAGGCCATAAAAAGCAGGGTTTAGCACGCTGGTATGACTGCCTAATTGAGTAATGCGATCTTCGCACCATACAAGGTGGTCCACTTCTTCTGCAGCCGCTTCTTCCATTGCTTCACGCACTTCAGGCAATTTTGCAGTTAATGCTTGGCCTTGATATAAGCCTTGAGCACACACTTCACCGGTATGATTAATACGCATTAAACCAGCAGCGTGCTTACGCTCTTTTTCATCTAACTCATGTTCATCAGATAATTGCGCAGGAGAAGGGCGCTGTTGATTAGCTGCACCAGGAATTAAAGTACGTAATGCTGAATCTGCATTTTGAATAAGCTTGTCAAATGGTGATAAGTGACGCATAGATAATCAACCTTAAATTTTAACAATGGATGACGAGTAATGAATTCATTTTACGCTAAAGTGAAGATGAATTCATGACCTAGGCCCTAAATTGATCTCTAATCGCTTTCAGCTATAGGCTTAGATAGCTTCTGAGAGTCCAATAGGACTTCTTTTAAGTGGCGACCAGTAACAGGTTTATTAACAATTTTTTGAATTCCAGCGTCTTTTGCTTCTTGGTTGGCACTTCCAATCCCTAAGCCTGTGAGCATAATACGTATAGGTTTAGGTTCAATATCAAGATCAGCCATCAAACGTTCAGTCAGCTGAATACCATTCATTATTGGCATGTCATGATCAATCACAATGAAATCATACGGNTCGCCTAAATTCGATTGNTTGCGCATTAAGGCGAGAGCTTCTTTTCCGCTATAAGTTGAGTCCGCTTTCATACCCCATCGCTTCACTTGCTTTTCAATCACGCCGCGGAATGTTGTGTTGTCATCTACGATTAAAATGCGCTGGCCAGCGAGTAANGTCTCATCTTCTTCTTCGTGCTCAGTTAGTTCTTCAGGTATGGGTAAGAAAAGAGTAATTGAACAACCGTGATGAGTTAATGTTTCAACCTCAATAGAACCTCCCATTAGGCTAACTAGATGCTTAACAATAATTAGCCCAAGACCTTGATCAAGGTTAAAGACCGAGTTTTGTTCTTGCGGCCCAGCCATGGTTCTAAATAATCGCCTAAGTTCATCATTTTCAATCAGGCTACCCGTCAATTGTATTTGAAAGAAAATNCCTTCGTGATTATTTAATCCGACACGGAAAACCTTAAGGCCTAGCTCTCCACTTTCACTATGACGTAATGACTGACCAATTAAATTAGTCATAATTGTTTGGACGCGGCTTTTATCTCCGAGTAAACGTGGTGAAATATCATCAGCGATATCCAATACTAGCTCAATTTTTTTACGCTGAGCTTCTTGCTGATAACGAGCCATACACTGAGAAAGACAACTATTTAAATCGAAGGGCCTATTATCAAGATTGATGCGTCCACTTTGCAGTTTAGCAAAGTCAGACATTTCGCTAACTAGGTGTAACAAGTCTCCGCCAGCGAGGCTGATAGTATCTAAATAATCCCTTTGTGTACGACTTAGATGAGTATCAGCGAGTAATTCGCTCATGCCTAAAACGCCGTTAATCGGTGTACGAAATTCGTGGCCAAGTTTCGATAATAATTCAGGCAATAGGCCATTACTATTATTACGTTTCATATTCCGGCTGGAGCGGGTGTCGTTAAGAATGGCTAAGCATGCAAATATGGTTGAGCTAATAATAATAAGCGGAAGAAGAATGGCTACCCAGCTATTTAGGAAATCAAATGCTAAGAAATTATGGCTTGTTAATACACTAAGAAGAACACCAGCAGCGACTAACCCATGTCCTATCAATAAGATTCTTTGCGCTTTTAAATGGTCGCTTTCTGCAAAGAGTAAGATGCCCGCAAGTGACATGGTCGTAATGAAAATAGAACTGTTCATTACAATTAACTGCAAACCTGATGGAAGAATAAGTCCAAGAATTGTTGCGATAACATTAATTGCAACAACCCCCTGTAAAGCTTTGGAGATATAATTCGATTTATGATCTTCCCAANCAAGTAATAGCGTAAGTAAAGCTTGTAGTCCTGCAGCAATGGTTATGCTGACAAGCATAATGTTTTCTTGTAGTAATTGAATATGAGGAAACCAGCTCGTCCATTGCCCTAATCGTGCTGGTATAAAAATAAAGATGCTGACACAGAATGCCGCCGCGACTAAAGCAAAATTTAAGCGATAGAAATACCACATAAAGATGAAAAAGGCCCCGGTCGAGATCACCCATCCTAATGCCATTCCTAAAATACTAAAATCAAATTGCTGACTCTGTAAAAATTGATCATTTGACTGTAAGCGAAGGTGTGTATTGATAGCTGCCGTCGATTGAATTTTGATGAGATAAATTTGATGTTGCTTGGCTTCTACTTCGATCAAAAATGGATAGGCTTGGCGGTGACTGCCATGACTCATTTCAGATGATNTATTNCCAGTACGACGATAGTTNATTTTTCCATCTTTGACTTCATGAAATTCGATATCATCTAAGCGNCTATTGCTAATACTAAGAACTAAATTTTGTTTGNTTTCATGAGGGTTGGTAATNCTAAATTGCAGCCAATAACTTGANTCAGAAATNCTGAANCGTAAGTTNTCACTGTGGCTNGGACTAAATTTAAACTGTAATTCTTGGCTAAGAATATCATCAAGTGTAAGCGTGTTTGTTTTATCTTCATAAATAGATATGTAAGGGGTTATCTGAAGATCAAACGAAGCATCCGGCAGCAGTATGGTTGGAGTCGCACTGCTGACGGAANAATAGAGAAAGCTAACAATAAATACAATTGAAAGGCGTAAGAAAGAAAGTGCTTTGTTTAGGGGATTCATTCTTGAACGCCTTTGATCATAATATTATTTTATTGTTATTCGCCTTGCTCACGAGCGATTGCACGGTAAGCAATATCGCTGCGCATAAACATGCCGTTCCAGCTAACCTTTTTCGCTAGAATATAAGCTTGTTGTTGAGCTTCTGTTACAGAGTTGCCCAAAGCAGTAGCACATAGTACACGACCGCCGGCAGTGACAATATCACCATCAGCATTATTTGAAGTACCNGCATGGAAAATCTTACTATCTGTACCTTCATCGGTAGGCAAAGAGATAACATCACCTTTACCATAAGAAGCAGGATAGCCACCGGCGGCTAAAACAACACCCACAGCAGGGCGAGGGTCCCAGTGTGTCTCTTTTTGATCTAAATTACCGTCAATGGCGGCAAGACAAAGGTCAACCAAGTCAGATTGCATACGCATCATAATAGGTTGAGTTTCAGGGTCACCAAAACGACAGTTATATTCGATAACTTTAGGCGTACCGTCGGCGTCGATCATAAGGCCGGCATATAAGAAACCCGTATAATCNTTACCTTCTTTNGCCATGCCTTCAACTGTCGGCATAATCACTTCTTTCATGATGCGATCATGAATTTCAGGTGTAACAACAGGGGCTGGAGAGTAAGCACCCATGCCGCCGGTATTTGGGCCGGTATCGCCATCACCAACACGCTTATGGTCTTGGCTAGTTGCCATAGCAAGAACGTTCTTACCATCAACCATCACGATGAAACTGGCTTCTTCGCCTGCAAGAAATTCTTCAATAACNACACGACAACCNGCTTCGCCAAAAGCGTTACCTGAAAGCATGTCTTTAACTGCTTCTTCTGCCTGTTCAATCGTTTCAGCAACGATTACGCCTTTACCTGCAGCAAGGCCGTCAGCTTTAACAACGATAGGCGCACCGATTTTATTGATGTAAGCCAAAGCAGGCTCAACTTCAGTAAAGTTCTCGTAGAAACCAGTAGGAATCTGATGACGAGCTAAGAAATCTTTAGTGAAAGCTTTAGAGCCTTCTAACTGCGCAGCGCCTTTAGAAGGACCGAACGCTTTTAAACCGCGAGCTTCGAAGAAGTCGACAACACCTTCAACAAGAGGCGCTTCTGGGCCTACGATTGTTAGTTCGATGCCATTGTCTTCAACAAACTTTGCAAGACCTTCGAAATCTAAAACGTCGATTGCAACGTTTTCAAGGCCCGCTTCAGCAGCAGAACCTGCATTACCTGGAGCGATGAATACTTTTTCAACGTTCTCAGCTTGAGCTGCTTTCCAGCCTAGAGCGTGTTCGCGACCGCCTGAACCAATTACTAATACTTTCACAATAAATTCCTTATTCGTCCGAAGTCATTCGCACTTCGACTATCAAGTTAACTTGAGAAAAACTTAAATTTTTAACTTCAAAAGCCAGAGACTAAATCTAATCTCTGGCTTTATTTTTAACACCCTCAAACGGAGCGCAATAGCTTCTCGCTTAAAACCAAAATATCAATGGCGGAAATGGCGCATTGATGTAAACACCATTGCGATACCGGCTTCGTCGGCTGCTGCAATTACTTCGTCATCACGCATCGAGCCACCAGGCTGAATAACTGCCTTAATGCCATTTGCGGCTGCGTTGTCCAAACCATCACGGAATGGGAAAAACGCATCTGATGCCATAACAGAACCCGCAACTTCAAGACCTGCATGTTCGGCTTTAATGCCAGCGATACGTGCAGAGTTAATACGGCTCATTTGGCCAGCACCAACACCAATTGTCTGACGGCCTTTGGCGTAGATGATTGCGTTAGATTTAACGTATTTAGCCACTTTCCAAGCGAAGATCAAATCATCTAATTCAGCTTCAGTTGGTTGACGCTTAGTTACAACTTTTAGGTCATCTTTAGTGATCATGCCTTGGTCACGGTCTTGAACTAACAAGCCACCGTTAACACGCTTCAGGTCAAAGTCTTGAACGCGATTAGCCGTATCCCACTCGCCACACTCTAATAGGCGAACGTTCTTTTTAGCTGCAACAATAGCAACGGCTTCAGCGCTTACTTTAGGAGCAATAATCACTTCAACAAACTGACGATCAACGATTTTCTGTGCCGTTGGGCCATCTAGTTCACGGTTAAATGCGATGATGCCACCAAATGCCGATTCAGTATCCGTTGCATAAGCTAGCTCATATGCTTCGCCGATTCCGTCTAAAGAAACTGCAACGCCGCATGGGTTTGCGTGCTTAACGATCACACAAGCAGGCTTAACGAATGATTTAACACATTCAAGCGCTGCGTCAGTATCAGCTACGTTGTTGAACGAAAGCTCTTTACCTTGCAATTGCTTAGCGGTTGCAACAGACGCTTCAGTTGCGTCTTCATCGATGTAGAAAGCGGCTTTTTGATGTGGGTTCTCACCGTAACGCATATCTTGCGCTTTAGTGAATTGGCTATTGAAAGTACGTGGGAAGTTATCACGATTTTCAGTGCTTAAAGATTCTGCTTCTAGGTTGATCGTACCTAGATAGTTAGCGATCATGCCGTCGTACTGAGACGTGTGCTCGAATGCTTTTAGTGCAAGATCAAAACGCGTTTTAGTCGTTAGACCTTTGTGCTCAGCGATTTCCGCTAAGATACTGTCGTAATCACCTGCGTTAACTACGATGCCAACGTGTGCATTGTTTTTAGCGGCAGAGCGAACCATTGTTGGGCCACCGATGTCGATGTTTTCAATCGCATCAGGTAAAGAACAACCTGGTTTAGCAACGGCTGCTGCAAACGGATAAAGGTTAACAATCACCAAGTCGATTGGGTTGATCCCATGTTCTGTCATTACTTCATCATCGATACCACGACGACCTAATACACCACCGTGAATCTTAGGGTGCAATGTTTTAACGCGGCCGTCCATCATTTCTGGGAAACCGGTGTAATCAGAAACTTCTGTTGCAGGAATGCCTTCTGCAATCAGTAATTTATAAGTACCGCCAGTAGAAAGCAGTTCAGTGCCATTGGCGCTTAACGCGCGGGCGAATTCTACAATGCCTGTTTTATCTGAAACGCTGATTAATGCGCGACGAACAGGAGTGATGCTAACAGTAGGGGTATCGACAGAACTAAGTATGCTCATGATTTTCCGAATAGTAAGTAAAACAAACCTGACCAAATGGTTAGGTGGGGTCTAAGAACGAAAAAGCGGCTATAAATAGCCGCTGGATAATTTAAAGTGAACGCTTAAAGCATTCCGTACTGCTTCAGTTTTTTCCGCAGTGTTCCGCGATTCAAACCTAAAACCGTAGAGGCTTTTGTCTGGTTATCACGGGTATACTTCATAACCGTTTCTAGTAATGGCGCTTCAACTTCTGACAGTACCATGTCGTAAACATCTGATACTGGCTGACCGTCTAGGTTGTCAAAGTAATTTTGCAACGCACGTTCAACACTATCACGTAGTGTTCTAGTATTTGCGTCAAATGATGAATCTTGTGCTGGGGTATTAGCCGCTTCGGTCACTGTATCAACCTTCCTTAATAATGCTTCTGTATTCATGCCGCTATTCCTTTATTAAGTATTTTATCCTTGAAAAATNNTCGAATCGCTTGNANTTGNTCNNCTGANCTTTCCAAACGATTAAAATTTTTGCGAAAGGCCAANCCTTCGCTATGAGTCTGTAAATACCAGCTCACGTGTTTGCGTGCGATGCGCACGCCTAAATAGTCACCGTAAAAGGTGTAGAGCTCAGCAATATGCTCTAATAAAATGGTTTCAATTTCNGACCAATCAGGAGNCGCTATTAACTCNCCAGTTGCCAAATAATGTGCAACTTGCTTGAAAATCCAAGGCTGNCCTTGGGCTGCACGGCCAATTAATACGCCATCAGCGCCGGTAAAATCCATTACTTCAGCGGCTTTAATCGCACTGGTGATATCGCCGTTAGCAAAGATGGGGATGCTAGCCTGTTGCTTGATATCACGAATGGTATGGTATTCAACTTCACCACTGTAGCCGCAGTCACGGGTTCGTCCGTGGATCGCGAGAGAGACAATACCAGCCTGCTCTGCGATTTCTGCAATCTTGGGTGCATTCTTATGCTCTGGAGCCCAGCCGGTGCGCATTTTTAGACTTACAGGTACATCAACTGCTTCTACTACTGCATTTAGGATTTCACTGACCAGAACTTCGTCTTTCATCAGAGCAGAGCCTGCAGCTTTATTACACACCTTTTTCGCTGGGCAGCCCATGTTAATGTCGATAATCTGAGCGCCATTGTCGACATTGAATTTAGCGGCTGCTGCCATTGACTCTGGGTCACCACCGGCAATTTGCACGGCGATCGGCTCAGGTTCACCATCATGGTTTAAACGAAGCTGTGACTTTCTTGTATTTCGCAGCTTTGGGTTACTTGAAACCATCTCTCCAACTACTAAACCAGCGCCCAAGCGTCGACAAAGTTGCCTAAACGGAAGGTCAGTTACCCCTGCCATGGGTGCGAGCACCACGGGGTTTGGCAGTTGATACGGACCAATCATTAACATAGAGGGTATGACTTCTGGTTAAAAAATGCGCGATGAAAAAGTCGGCGTATAATACTCATATCAAGACTATGAATAAAGGCCTATTGAGCAGTTTTTAGTGAGTTTTTTGCAACTAAAAAGCTTGACTCGAAGAATTGAGCCTTTTATCGATGATTGTCGATAAATGAGGCTCAGTTTGGTTGACAGAAGCCGAAATTGGTATCTCGCTGTCTAGTGATTGGCTACGAGTTCAATGCGATAACTAACAGCCTCTGCGCCGGGGTTAATTATTTCAAATGCAATATGAATTGGAATATTCAATGGCATTACGGTCGCACCTGCTAGTTCGCCGGCTAAATACTCTTTTGGTTTAAAAATGCGAGAGGCGATAACTTCGTTTTCTAGCCCCGTAAAGAGTAAATTCAAATCAGGGAAGGGCTGCTGATACTCTGCGTTATTTACTAACAGCGTATCAATGTATAAAGCTTGTTCTACATCTGGGTGCAGGCGCACCATGAAATGCTGGGTGTTTATTTTACTAACATCTTGAATAGCGGGTAACTGGCAGCCTGCTAGTTCGCATACAAAGGTGTAGACAGGTCGGTAATCTGGATGGCGCGACCAAGAGTCAAATTTGAAATAGCCAACTTGCGCAGTAGCAGCAATAATCATCATGACGGATCCAAGGAACCACCATAGGGTATAACTTGTTACTTTAACTTTGGGCTGTTTCTTTTTGCCTCTGGTGTTAAAGCTCAATGGTTCATCAAGTAAATCATTTACAGAGTCAGTAACATTGAGTTCAATTTCTACCGTTTCTTGATCGAATTGATCACTGCCACCTAAATGGAACTGGTCATCGTCATGATCATCATTAAGAGATGGAACGAAATCATCTTTTTCTGGTGAAATAGGCTCTTTCGTAGGGCTCGCATCTATATCTTCCAATAAATCATCATCGACATCTAATAGCGCATCAGCCCAAGATTCATCGTGCTCATTATATTGAGAAGATGAGGCTTCCTCATCGTCGATTAAACTCGAGGCCCAAGAGTCATCAACTACTTCATTGTCGTTTTCGAAGTGCTTGTCAAACTCATCATCATCGCTGTCGAGTAGCGAGTAGCGTGAAGGCTTAGCGCTTTCTTGCATACTAAAGATGGAGTCATCTAGTTTTAAAGCACTTTCAAATGTTTCACCAGTATCACGGTCAGGTTGACGAATGCCAAAATCCTCTAAAGGATCGTCAGCAATTTGATCTGGAATATCATCAAATGAGATAGCATCAGTCTTTGGCGCTGTGTTTTTGATGGGTTCTGACTTAACTTCCGGCTTAACTTCTGGTTTAACTTTTACTGCTGGCTTCTTGATGGTTGGATTATTAGACACAAGATTCTCGCCCGCTTTAAATACTTGCAGGCAAGATCCACAGCGTACAGCACCATTCGCTTTCGCCAGTTGTTCTGAGCGAATGCGAAAGGTCGTTTGGCAATGTGGGCAGCGAGTAATTTGTGTCTCAGCCATAGTTACAGCAATCCTAAATCCATTATATCTTCGTACTTTCTAGCACTGATTATTTTCTAGCACTGACTATTTTTTAGTGCCGGTTAAAATGATCCAATCATCTTGTTGCTTCATACCATCCATATTAAACCATGGTTCATAGGCTTGGCGCACTTCATCGGCTTGATGGCTTAATAATCCCGATAAGGCGAGTTTACCGCCTGATTTTGTTAGATTGGCGATATTCTCAGCTAAAGAAATTAAGGGCCCAGCTAAGATATTGGCCACCATAATATCGGCTTGTACTTTGTGTGTGTTTTCAGGCAAAACAACATCATACTTGTCTTCGCTAATACCATTACGTTCGGCATTCTGACGGGTCGCAATCAATGCTTGAGGGTCGTTATCAACACCTAGCATACGGCNACTGCCTAACAATAAGGCGGCTATGCCTAAAATACCACTACCACAACCATAATCGACAACGAGTTCGTCACCTTCTACGGTTTGATCTAAAAAGCGTAAGCAGTGAGCCGTTGTTGGGTGAGTACCTGTCCCAAAAGCTAAACCAGGATCTAGCATTAGATTTACGGCATTCTTGTCTTCAGGATCTTTCCAGCTTGGGCACACCCACAGGCGGTCACCAAAAGGCATTGGGTGGAAGTTATCCATCCAAGCGCGTTCCCAATCTTTGTCTTCTACTAATTCAAGTTTATGCTCTGGAAAAGCCTGACTCTGCATCGCAGGATCACACTTAAATAAATCTTTCATATTAGTGATGAGCTGATCACCATTAATCTCTGCATCGAATAAACCAATTACAATGGTCTTATCCCACACAGGCATAGTGCCTAACTCAGGCTCTAAAATTGGCTGGTCAGCCCCATCTTGNAAAGTAACTGCTTGCGCACCTTCCAATAGCATTGAGTCTTCGATCACTTCAATTTGATCGGGTAGTACGTCGACTTTCAGTTGTATCCAAGCCATTAAATTGATCCTTGTAACTGTTCTAAGGCACTTGAAAGTGCAAATTCATAACCCTGAGGCCCTAAGCCGCAAATGACGCCTACTGCTTTATCGGAGAAGTAAGAGTGCGCACGAAATTCTTCTCGGGCATGAACATTGGAGATGTGGACTTCGATGAAAGGAATATTAACCCCTAGAATCGCGTCTCGAATAGCAACGCTGGTGTGTGTAAATGCCGCAGGATTTATAATAATAAAATCAACACCGTCACGGCCTGCTTGATGAACACGTTCGATAATCTCAAACTCTGCATTTGATTGAAACTGAGTCAGTTCNGCGGCATTATCTTGCGCTTGCTGTACTAATCTTTTTTCAATGTCTGCTAGCGTTGTATGACCATAAACACCAGGCTCACGCGTACCCAACAGATTTAGGTTAGGNCCGTTTAATACTAAGATGGATGGCATTAGTCGCTCCGCTTATTAACTATTTAAGCTATTGTATATTCTTTTTGAGGGTAATGGCGGGCGAGTTTGCACAAAAAGCAGCCTAGGGTCTAGTCTAGAATGCTGCTAATCGTTAGAAGGGAGTACTTTTACACAATTTCGGCCATCCCTTTTGGCTAAATACATAGCTTGATCAGCTTGATCAATTATTTCACTAGCACTTTGTCCTTGGTATTGTGAAATACCGCAAGAGAAGGTTGAGCGAATAGCGGCTTGCCCGCCATGAAGAATATGCGAGAAGTTATTTCGAATCTCGTTCATGATATTGGCTGCATCNCTTAGTTTAATATTAGGCAGTACTATNGCGAATTCTTCTCCGCCATAGCGGCCTATATAATCTGTTTTTCGTAAACGTTGGGACAAAAATAACGCCAAATTCTTTATTACCCCATCCCCTGCCTGGTGGCCNTGATTATCATTTACCTGTTTAAAGTGATCGATATCGATCATCACAAAACAAAGATCTGATTTATCACGCTGAGCAATAGCAATTTGTTCATCTAATGCTTTTAAAATATGCGTGTGATTATACAGACCTGTGAGGCTATCGCGGGCAATGAGTTGCTTCAAATTACGCGCGCGTTTACCACGGGTTCGTATCGTTGATAATAAGTGTCTAGGATCAACCGGCTTGATTAAAAAGTCTTCTCCACCTTCAGCCATGGCAGCGAGTTGGCGTTCCTTGTCTTCTTCTCCTGATAAATAAACGATAGGAATATTAATATAATTATCTTCTTGGCGGATAATTCTTGCTAACTCAGCCCCATTACACTCTGGCATATACATATCCATGAGAATCATTTCTGGCTGAAAGGATTCTAATGTATCAAGTGCATCCATTGGATTTATGACGGTTTGGGTAATCATGCCCGCAGCATTAAGTACTTTTTCGGTAAATAGAGCTTGGGATTTTGAATCATCGACAATCAATATGCGAAAAGGCTGTTCGGGTACGATGTTAACAATACTTTCAAGTTGATTGATAACCGTTTGTGGTGACAAACTGTGTAAGCAGCTGATACTACCTAAGCGTAAACATAATAACTTCTGTCGCAAAGTTACACTGGTTACGCTATGAAATATGATGGGAATATTTACATTTTGGTTGCCTTGGTGATGGCGAATAATATCGAGCCCTTTATCTTTATCTTGAAAATCGATATCGATAATAATTGCCAAAGGGTGGCGTTTATTCATAGCCTGATCTAGTTCATCAAGGGTATTAAATAATTCAGCCCTTAAACCGAAGTACTCCATTTGCTGCGCTAACTGTAAAGCATTATCGATATCGTTTAGAGCCATATATATCGGCTTTTTAACGACGATTACTTTCTCAGCTGAGCCCCCATCACTGCTACGTAATAACCCTTGGCTAAGTTGAAGCATCAAGTCATTTAGACTGTTTAGTTGAGCGCTACTAGGTGTCGAGTCTGAATCTAAACTTGATAAGATCGTGTGAAACTTCTCAGCTATATCGCAGTATTTCTCTGATTCAAAGCGTTGTGCAAAGCGCAGTAGTTTCTCGTTGGCTTGAAGAACATCTTGGACGAGCTCAGCTTTCCACTGATCATTCTGCAGGCAGCGCCATAAATCAAGCACGTTGCGAGCTTGATTGGTAACCCTTGTTGAAAAATGCTGTTTGAGCTTATCAGTTTTTGATATATCCATTATTTTCTATATCCCAGAAGTTGTTATAAGTTTAGCAGTCATAATAATTTTTGCTGGTGGCGAAAAAATCTCAAAGTTGATTTCTTGTTCTATAGTTAAGAGGACTAGAACAAGCCCTATCGATAATTGATACGATTAGCTGAGAGATAACTTTTTGCTCCCTAAACAACTGATAAATTCACTGACAATTGGCTTATTATTAAGCATGGTTGTTCTATTGCGTGCGGATGAGCAACAATGGTTATCAGCAGAGCTGTTGGCGGGAGCGAAAAAAGAGTTTGGAAGTGATGCAAAACAAAGGCTATTAGATTGGCAAGAGCTTTACTTTGATTTGCGTGATGAGGATGAAGACACNCAATTACGTCAGGTTAATGATTTCTTTAATCGACGNGTTAAATATGTGAGTGATGAGAAGCACTGGGGGCAGAAAGATTATTGGGCAAGCCCTTATGAGTCATTAACAACTCATGGTGCCGATTGTGAGGATTTTGTAATTGCCAAATATTACACCTTGAAGGAATTAGGAGTAGCAGTAGAAAAACTGCGCATTACCTATGTTAAAGCGCTAAGAATTAATCAAGCGCACATGGTATTAACATATTTTCCGACTCCTGATGCGGTTCCGCTGGTATTAGATAATTTAATAAAAGGCATATATTCCGCTTCTCGCAGAACAGACCTAGAACCTGTTTATAGTTTCAATGGTTCTGGTATGTGGTTAGAGCGTATGAAAGGGGAAGGCATTAGGATGGGAAATCCAAATAAACTCGATTTATGGACTGGCTTGCGAATGAAGATGTCAGCGCAAGGCATGGAGATATAGACTTATCAACATCGTAAAAAGGAAATACATATGACGTTAAGACGCCAGCTCAGTTTAATGGCAAGCGCGCTTATTTTGTTATTGTTAACAGGGAATTTATTTGTAACGGTAACTAATTCTAGCTACTACTTTCAGCAACAGCTGAACTCTAGGGCTTATGATGCCGCAACGTCGTTAGCACTATCTATGTCCAATGCTGTGGCCGATGGTGATACGGTTAAATTAGAGCGAATGATTGATGTATTATTTGATCGGGGGTTCTTTTCAGAAATAACTTTAGAACTAATTGATGGTAGCCAATTGCAGCGTGAAGCTCAGCAAGCAACACAAAAGCGGCCTGCCCCTGATTTTTTTATAGACTTGGTTGATTTAACCATCATTGCAGCGCAAACCGATGTTACTCAAGGCTGGAAAAGATTGGGAAATCTAACGGTTAAAAGCCACACTGATTTTGCTTATCGTGATCTATGGAACATAGTGCGCGGAGAAATTAATTGGTATTTATGGATGGCTTTCTTAAGCCTATTGAGCTTGCAAGTAATTTTACGCTGGATGTTTAAACCCCTTGAGCGAGTAGAACAGCAAGCATTGGATATCAGTGAACGAAATCTATATGAACTAGATAACCTGCCTAAAGCTCGGGAATTGAAGCGAGTTGTACTGGCTATGAACCAGATGGTTAGAAAGCTTAAATCTATTTTTGCTGAGCAGTCTGCAATCACGGAGAAATTACGAGAAGAAAGTTACCTCGATGATGTAACAGGTTTACTTAATAGAAGAGGTTTTGATCAGCGTTTACAGCATGTTTTAGAAGATGAGGATGGTCACAGTGGTGTCTTCTTTTTGTTACAAGTGAAGGCCTTTTCGACATTTAATCAACAGCAAGGTCGAGAAGCGGGTGATGAGTTATTAATTCGTATAGGAGAAGTACTAAGACAATGGAATAGCGAGCACCCTGATGCCATTATGGGTCGTCGAACAGGGGCGGATTTTGCCTTATATATTCCAGCTATTGATCGATTGCAAAGTGAGGAACAGGTGAATTACTGTTTTAATTTGTTGTCATCCACTGCTCTAAACCCTCGTTCCAGTATCGCTTTCCATATAGGCGCTATCTTTCTACAAAGAACGCTTATCTCAGAAACCGAACCTGTACCTGTATCCTTATCTTTAGGGGATGTATTAAGCAAAGCAGATGCTGCACTTCGTCAAGCACAGCACCAGCCGCAAAGTCGCTTTGAATTCTATATGAACATCACAGCGGAATATGAACGTACCGCAAGTGAATGGAAAACAGAGTTGAAAAAGGTACTAGCTTCAGAAGCGATTGAATTACATTTTCAACCAATATTGAATGCGACTGGCAAGTCGGTGGTGCATTATGAAGTATTAAGTCGTATTNACGACTTACAAGACCGCAATGGAATGATTTCGGCAGCACGTTTTTGGCCAATGATTGAGCGCCACCAACTAGCTCCACAATTTGATCTTCTTGTAATTAAACGGTTATTGCAAAGCCTGCAGGCTTCTGAACAATTAAATGCAGTTGTTCTTAAAGACGTACGATTCTGTATTAATTTATCCGCAGCATCTGTATTAAGTGAGCAATTCCATAATGACCTAGTAGAGCTATTCACTGAATACCCGCAATGGACTCAATTTTTAGCCATTGAAGTGGCTGAGTTTAGTATTGTTAATATTGAGCCTTCTTTAGTGCGCTTGGCAGGTAATCTAAAGAGTAAGGGGGTTCAACTTGGAGTTGACCAGGTTGGAACAGGATCTTTAGCTTTTGCTTATCTTCAACGTTTACCTTTGAGCTATTTACGTATTGCAGGCAGTTTTAATCGAGGGCTGCATCTATCCTTGGATCATAAGTTTTTTATTCAATCGATGGTTCAAATCGCTCACAATTTAGATTTACAGGTTTTTGGTGAGGGCGTGGAAAATGAAAATGATATAGCGGCATTAAAGCAAACAGGGGTTGATGGTATGGGAGGGTATTATTTCTCTCGGCCGATTGATAATTTAGCTGACGCTCTTAGATGGACAGTCAAATAACTCAGACTGAATCGACTGCGACAACGTGTCGCTGTTTTTTACACGGTGAATCAGTACACTAGTCACCGTTTATAAATGACTTAAAAATTAGTATAGGTAAATGGCGATGAATTTAATTAAGCGCGCAATGAGTTTAATCGGTGTCTTTGGTATTTCAGTATCAGCATTTGCTGAGCTGGTTGTTGAAGAAGGCTATGTTCGAGATCCTATCCCAGGGCGCAGTATGACGGCTGCTTTTATGACCTTAAGTAACACGGGCGCCGAAGACTTTGTATTGAAATCGGCAACCTTAGAAGGCGCTGCATCGGTTGAAATACATACACATACTCATGATAACGGTGTGATGCGTATGCGTCAGATACATGAGCTAGTGGTTAAAGCAGGGGAATCTGTTGTATTAAAACCAGGTGGTTTGCACTTAATGATCTTTGGTATCAAGCAAATACCTGAAAATCCTGAGCTAAAATTGTGTGACGAAGACATGGAATGTATTACTACTCGTATAACCACTCAATCTTTGGTGAAAAAATAGACAGCTAAGCTGCCTATTTTATAGAATTAGTTCTATAGATTAATCCCAGTCTAAATCTTTCTCTTCACCGCGAATAAGTTTGGTCCAGGCTGGGCCATCATCACCTTCTTTCCAAGCGGCTTTGGAGCAACGAACTTCTTTATCGAGTGCAGTATGTAAAGCTCGTCCGCACTCCAAATCGTTATCCCAAGGTGTTTTATTCTGCTTAAACCATAAGCTAGCGAAGTTTTTATTACTGTTTAATGTGAATAAAACCTCGACGCCATCGACTAACCATTGAACACTTTTTGAATTGCTCTTTTGTTCTTCAACTTGGGTAAACTGAGACGTTAACCAGTTTTGGATTTCAGCCGCTTCGGCCTTTAGTACGTAAACTTCAATATCTGGAAAGCGTTCGCTCATAATGATTTCTTTTGGCTTTCGCCAGTCTCTTCAATAGTATCTGTAGGGGAGTCAGCAGAGGGTGGCTTAATACGTTCACCTGTTGTGAAACGTAAGAACCGCAGTAGACTCAAAGACAAGTAGCCAATTATAGCGGTAATGCCACCAATTATCGCTAATATAAAACCAATTAATACTATTATTTCTTGGCCTACAGAAGGTGTTAAAGTACTTTCTGAGTACAGAATAACTCCCACTCCAAAGAAGAACAGCACAGTACCAACAGCAAAAATCCAGATATTATCGGCTTGGCGATCGGCTCTATTGAGTAGCCATTTATATACTTTGTTATTTTTCATCATAAAAACAATTCTAATTGACGCTGTATAAACAGTATAAATTAATAATTACTTTTCGTTGGAAATTAAGCAAGGAAGAATTGGTTAAGAAGAGAGCAGAATAAAGAATAGAATATAAAAGGTAGAAAGATAAAGGCTAGAAAATAGAGCACCAGTAATGGTGCTCAATCTTGTATGCTTATGCTGACAAGGTTTCTTGAATCATAGGCATTAACTGTTTCTTACGAGAAATAAAGCCTGGTAATTCCATCCAGTTACTTTCAGTTGTTGCGCCATAAGCTTTAGCCGCTAGCTCAGCTTCCGCATCAGAGAAAATCACTAAGTGAGATTGCTTGTTTTTGGTATCAACAATTGCGAAGAAAATAAAATCTAAACCTTGTTTAGCTTTTTCTTTCTCCATTTCTTGTAAGAATTCAGCCTTACGCTCAATTAACATATCAGGCTTCAGAGTCTCAGCAACACCGTAACCGACTTTCTTACCATGGATTTCGTAGTGCTTAAAATCACCCTTCAATACATCGTAAGTTGATACGTCCGCTAAATCTGATTTAGCTTCCATCATTGCATTACCAAAAGCGACTACATCATCAATGCCAGCAATTTTTCCAAGTTTATCGGCAAAAGGTCGATCAAAAACAGTTGTCGTAGGCGACTCGAATACCAAGGTGTCTGACAAAATGCCTGCTAATAATACACACGCNGTTGATTTTGTTGGTACTTTGCCCATTTTCTCAAAGCGATCAGCCAAGATGGTTGCTGCTGAACCCCAAGGACGAATATCCATAGAAATTACAGTATTAAAAGTAATTGGCTGATCTTGAATTGCGTGGTGATCGATAATGGCAACGATGTCGTGCATATCAACACATGGGTGAAGTTGTGTTTTTTGGTTAAAATCAACCAAGCCCACTTTTTGGCCTTCAACAACTGAAATCATTTTAGGAAGTTCTGCACCGCAATAATCCATTACGAATGCTGTTTCTTTATTCAGTTCACCTGCGCGACGTGGCTCACCACCAAATAATTCAGCAGCGCCGATAGCAGAACCAATAGTATCGCTATCAGGACTAAGGTGACCTAACCAAACAAGATTATCAGTTTCGTTAGTTTCAGGAGTTTCTAAATCAAATGCAGCCATGGATATAAGCCTTCAGTTAACAATGTTCAAATTTTATGGGCGATATTATACCTGAAAAGTACCGTTAAAGTCACCATAGGTAGGTCAAGAAATAGACAGAGATAGAGGATGAAAAGTGCTTAATATTCTGTACAAAGTTCTTATTTACTATTTGAACTGAGCCATAAATTTTTCATCAATATAATGCTTGTATCGCCATGGTAAAAAACCACTCAACGACCAGCGTCCCCTTTGTGCTAAGGCGTAATGATTGCCCATATTAATAATTGATAAGAAGTTTGTTTGAGGTTTAAAAGGTGTGAGAGTGAGCGCGCTTGAATCAGGTGATCGTTGTAGGCACATGTTGTGGAATAAAGTATCTACTTGGCGTACTGCAAAAACCCCTGCTTTTGCCAAAGGCTGAGGCATAAAATGCGCGCAATCTCCTACTGCGAAGACATTTGGTAATGACGTTTCTAGGTTTTTATCAACACAGATAAAACCCGTTTCAGATAGATCCAAATCACAGTTTTCTAGCCACAGAGGGGCCGAGGATTGAGTACAAACAATAGTGAAATCACTGGCGTCTTCTGTAGCTCTGTGCTCACCAACAAACAGTATANCTAGCCGTTGGAGGCGTTGTAGGCAAAGCTGTTGAAGTTTAATAGAGAAATTAGGAAGTGGTTGCTTTGACTTAGAAAGTAATTGCACGGTGCAGTTTTTTTGTGCCAGTTTAATTGCACAAGCAATTTCAACACCCGCNGCACCAGCACCAATAATACTGATGATTGGTTTTTCTAATAGTTTATCGATNGGGTCTTCAGCTTTANCTGTGTTTAATGCTTCCTGCAGTCGTTGCCAATTATTATAAAATTGNCTGATGGGTTTAACTTTCCAGCTTNTTTTATTTGANTNANGGCTATNATNANTGNCTGCTANTGANGTGGGCTGGCTGCCAATATTAATGGACAGTTTTTCNCAGTAAATAAAGGCCGTTTCGTTTTGTTCGTTTGGTTTAAAGTCTAAGCGATAAAGCGTCTCAAACTGAGGGTGCTCTATACGCTTAATGCTGATGCAGTTTCCTTGGAGAAAATCACAATTGCTTTTTTTGCACAAATAAACAAGATCGATATGACAATCGTCATAGGTATAATCACCGCTTAATAAACCAGGTAACATACCTGAATAGGGGCTGTTAGAATTTTCTGANATTAATAGAGGNCGAATAGCCTTAAGTGGGTTTTTAGCATCTAATTGCTGCCAATGCTTAATCCAGAGTGCATGGCTATGTCCCCCGCCTAATAAGACAAGGGGATAAACATCATCAGGGCCTATTGAATTCACAATTTAAGCGTCTAATTTTCAGTTGTGTCTGGTTTAAGCTGTTTTAATAAACGGCTAGGCAGATTTTTAATTGTTAGCGTATTGTCACTGGCATCAAAGCTAATATCTGTGCCCAGGGCGGTTGCTGCAAAGCTAAGAGTCACTTCTTTATTCTTACCGCTATAGCGTAAATAATTTTTTAAACTTTTTCGGTCAGGAATCAGTTCAGTTTTAATGACACTCTCACCATGCGCCAGTTCGCTGGACGCATCGTCATTCATTGTGGATTCGCTGCGAGGACGTATTTCTCTGCGCTCACGCTTTTTAAGCGCAACAAACTGCTCAAATTTTTCTGGAGCATTGCTATCAAGCTGACCTGATAGCGTTTTGAACTCGACAGATTCACCTTGCTTATCTTGCTCAACACAATATTCAATAACCTTAGATTTAGTCTCTGCTGACTCATCTTCTGGTAGAGTAGACGCATACTCTTCAACAATCTGTAAGAATTCTTGGGTTTCTTGTTCGGTATCTAAGGTATCAATAAAGCCTGAAAAATCAGAAAAGAGCTTCTGCACAGGTTTATCGCCACGGCCAAAGCTAAACGTAAAGTATTTCTCATCACTGCGTTTGCCTTCTTCTTGCTCTTTCTTCAAGGCAGCAGTATCGATGCAGATGCCGAAACCAGTATTCGAAAAATCGAGAATGCGGCTTTCGCTCAGCTGCATATCATTTGTTAAACAGATATTACTTTTTTCACGCAGATGAAATATATACAGCTTATCGGTATCGGCCAGCTCTTCGGTGGCAAAGGCTAAGTAACCATCAATTTCTAANTCTGTGTTATCCATCATGTCAGCAAATTGCTCACTGATCTTTTTTGTCCAAGATAAAAAGCTCTGCTGGTCGTTTAACCAATTAAGAGTAAGACCTTTAAATCGTGTAACTTCAGGGTTAAAACAGCCGTAGCGCTTACTTGCACGCTGCACGAATATGCCTTTAAGTTGGCTCATTACTAAATGGCAATAATCATCAACCTCAGCTTCATTAGCGGTAGTGGTGACAATNGCCGCTGGTTTTTGTGCTTCTTTATTTATTTGATGCGTGACGAAGTGAGTTACTGGCATGAGTATTCCGATGACGATAAGTGGTGAGCTTGTAATTTCTCTATTCTAGCACTTTGGCTAATGGCCAGTGAACAGATATACCATAAAGAACTGCACAAGTGACCANAAGTCAGCAGCAGTNCAGATAAGTATTACAAAACAACCATTTAGTGGATTAATTGACACTAAATTTATATGACAGGTTGAATAAATTACCCACAAAACCCACTAAAAGAGTCAATTTATTAATTACTAACAACTTCTGTGNATAAGTCTGTGNGTAATATAAATATAACTGCTTCAAAGCCGCATTTTATCTAGGTCATAGTTAGATTGTACATTTTTTAACCATGACCAAGAAATCGCTGCAGCCCAGTAATGTCAATGCTTTTGGCGTTAATTATAAAAATATTTATTGGTCAAAATGCGCACTGAAAATAAATCAAAAAAAGTACAGCACAAGTCTTGATTTTAATTATTTTCATGTTTTTTTTATTACTTATCATAATATTATCCACAGTTGCTGTGGNTAACCTTGGGTATAAAGTCGTTAAAACCCTTGGGAGATGGCTTGGTGCCTAATGTTGGGTCAAAATGGTGCTTTTTTACACGAAAAAAAATAAATCATAAGACGAAAAACGCCATTGCGTGAATAATTTGACATCGCTAACTTAGTCTTGAAACCACCACTGTTTATCTATACAGTTTATGCATGAAATTGTATATTGCCGAAAAACCAAGCCTTGGACGAGCTATTGCTGATGGCTTAACTAGCTTATTGAATAAACCACACCGGAAGCAGCAGGGTTATATTGAACTGGCGAATGGTGATGTGGTTAGTTGGTGTATTGGCCACCTATTAGAGCAAGCTGAGCCAGATGCTTATAATGAAGCGTACAAGTCGTGGAAACTCGAGCATCTTCCTATCGTCCCGCAAGAGTGGCAACTAAAAGCTAAGAGTCAGACTCGCTCTCAATTAACAGTACTTCGTAAATTAGTAAAACAGGCCGATCAGATTGTTCATGCAGGTGATCCTGATCGAGAAGGACAATTGTTGGTTGATGAGGTTTTAAGTCACCTTAAAATAAGTGCTCATAAAAGAAAGAATACTCAGCGATGCCTTATTAGCGACCTGAATCCTCCGGCGGTTAAGCGCGCATTGCAGAGCCTGCGCAGCAATCAAGAATTTGTACCTCTGTCGGTGTCAGCTCTGTCACGTTCGCGGGCAGATTGGTTATATGGAATGAATATGACCCGAGCCTATACATTACAGGGCCAAAAAGCGGGTTATAAAGGTGTGTTATCAGTTGGGCGTGTACAAACACCGTTATTGGGCTTAGTTGTGAAGCGCGACGAAGAAATTGAAAATTTCATCAGCCGTGATTTTTATCAGGTTGAAGCAACTCTGGTTAATTCGAATAATGAATCTTTTGTACTAAAGTGGCAGCCCAGCGAAGCCTGCAAGCCCTATCAAGATGAAGAAGGCCGTGTTTTACACAAGCCTTTGGCAGAGAATGTTTGCCAGCGTATTACAGGCCAGCCCGCTGAAATTACCAGGCTCGAACAAAAAGAAAAACAACAGCCACCACCGCTGCCGTTTAACTTATCGACGTTGCAGATCGAAGCCGCCAAAGCTTTTTCGATGAGTGCCCAACAAGTCTTGGATACCTGCCAAAGCTTGTATGAGCGCCACCAACTTATTACTTATCCAAGATCCGATAGTCGCCATTTACCTAATGAGCAGCATAATCTTGCGCCGCAGGTAATTCGAGCGATTGGTCAAAACTGCCAGCCGCTGACAGAATATGCCCAGCAGGCGCAACCGAATTTAAAAAGCAAAGCCTTTAACGACAGTAAAGTAGAAGCGCACCATGCGATTGTGCCGAGCGAAAAATCAATATCGGTTGAACAGTTTTCAAAATTGAATCAATTTGAACAAAAAGTGTATCGTCATATTGCGCGCCAATATTTGATGCAGTTTTTTCCTGCCTATCAATAT
>PAOL01000017.1 GCA_002708475.1 Oleispira sp.
GATTGTTAACTCAATCAGCCTTAAAGAAGGCAAGGAAGAATTTGTTGCTCGCGCTAAGAGCTGCATGCGCTTTGGTGCTGCGGTTGTTGTTATGGCATTNGATGAAAAAGGCCANGCAGATACAGAACAACGNAANAATGAAATTTGTGCAGAATCTTATCGNATNCTNGTCGATGAAGTCGGCTTCTTACCNCAAGANATCATNTTCGATCCTAATATTTTCGCCGTNGCGACCGGTATTGAAGAACACAANAANTACGCGGTTGATTTTATNGAGTCGTGTAAGTTTATTACNGNNAACCTACCCCACGCACTGATATCCGGNGGTGTAAGTAACGTATCTTTCTCGTTCCGTGGTAATGANCCAGTACGCGAAGCCATTCACTCAGTATTTTTGTATCATGCGATTAAAAATGGCATGAGCATGGGTATTGTAAATGCTGGCCAGCTAGCGGTTTATGATGACNTACCTGCTGAGCTTAAAGAACGTGTCGAAGATGTTATTCTAAATAAGCGCGAAGATGGTACAGATCGTCTATTAGAAATTGCCGATAAATTTCGCGGTGATGGCAGCGTTAAAGAAGAAGAAACCCAAGAATGGCGCAACCTTCCTGTTGCAGAACGTTTAAGCCATGCTTTGGTTAAAGGTATTAATACCTTTGTAGTTGAAGATACAGAAGAAGCACGCCATCTTTTTGATCGCCCGATTCAAGTAATTGAAGGCCCATTAATGGACGGCATGAACGTTGTGGGTGACTTATTCGGTGAAGGTAAAATGTTCCTTCCTCAAGTGGTTAAAAGTGCCCGCGTAATGAAACAAGCCGTTGCGTATTTATTGCCGTTTATCGAAGCAGAAAAAGACGGAAAGTCTGAAACCCAAGGCAAGATTCTAATGGCCACGGTTAAAGGCGATGTTCACGATATTGGTAAAAATATTGTTGGCGTTGTGCTTCAGTGTAATAACTTTGAAGTTGTCGATTTAGGGGTGATGGTTTCTGCTGACAAGATTCTTAAAACCGCTAAAGAAGAAAACTGTGACATCATCGGCTTATCAGGCCTGATCACCCCATCATTAGATGAGATGGTCCATGTTGCAAAAGAAATGCAGCGCTTGGATTACAACATACCGTTATTAATTGGTGGTGCAACAACGTCTAAAGCACACACGGCAGTTAAGATTGATCCTCAATACAGCAATGATGTGATTACTTATGTTGCCGATGCCTCTCGCGCGGTAGGTGTTGCGCAAAAATTAGTGAACCCTGAGCTCAAAGAAACCTTTAGATTAGAAAAATTGGCTGAATACGAAACGGTTCGTGCTCGTAACGCTAATCGTAAAAGTAAGCCTCTACTGAGCTACCCTGCGGCTTGTGAACGCGCACCTCAAATCAACTTNGGTGATTACACACCGCCTAAGCCAAACAAACTTGGCATAACAGTTTATGACGACTTTCCGCTAGAGACGCTNNTAGATTATATCGACTGGACCCCNTTCTTTATGTCNTGGGANTTAGCCGGTAAATTCCCACGAATTCTTGAAGACGAAGTTGTTGGNGAAGCCGCAACNGCGCTTTATAAAGATGCTCGCGAAATGCTTGACCGCATCATCAAAGACAAATTATTTGTTTGCAAAGGCGTTGTGGGTATCTGGCCTGCAAACCGCAAAGGTACTGACGACATCGAAGTCTACGCAGATGAAAGCCGCACCGAAGTTCTAGAAACTCTACATCAGTTGCGCCAACAAACAAATAAACCGGCAGGTCAACCGAACTACTCATTAGCGGACTTCATCGCACCTAAATCAGGCGAAAATGCCAAAGAAGATTATATGGGCGCGTTCGCAGTTACATCAGGATTGGAAGCTGAAGCTTTGGCTGAGCAATATAAAACCGATCAAGATGACTACAACAATATCCTTATGAAAGCGCTAGCGGATCGTCTTGCGGAAGCTTTTGCTGAATGCATGCATGCCATTGTTCGTAATGAAACTTGGGGCTATGTTAATGACAAAGATCTAAGCAACGACGAACTAATTAAAGAAAAGTACCAAGGTATTCGCCCTGCTCCAGGCTACCCTGCTTGTCCTGATCATACTGAGAAAGCAGCATTATTCCGCCTGCTAAATCCAGAAGCCAATGCTGGCATTACCTTAACCGAGAATTTTGCCATGTTCCCATCGGCATCTGTTAGCGGTTGGTATTTCTCTCATCCTGAATCAAAGTATTTTGGCCTAGGTAAGATTGATAAAGACCAAGTTGAAGATATTTCTGAACGTAAAAATGAGGAAGTGCATGTAATGGAACGTTGGTTGGCACCTAACTTAAATTACTAAATTTAAACGACTACTCGGTTACGAACATTAATCTATTCACAACTGCTTTAGGACGAGTACTTAATATACAAGGTACTCGCTTAAATCGCATTCTAAGCATTAGCATCCCGATCATTTTAGGGATGCTTTCACAGAGTCTTTTGAATCTTGTGGATGCTGCTATGGTTGGCAGTCTAGGTTCAACGTCTCTTGCCGCTGTTGGTATCGGAAGTTACGCCTCTTTCTTAACGGTTTCCCTCGTTATGGGACTCTCTGCTGCAGTGCAAACCTTAGTTGCTCGCAGAATGGGAGAAGATAAAAGTGACCTGGCAGGCAAGCCATTAATGGCCGGCTTGTTTCTTGGTACTTTTGTGGCTCTTCCATTAACCTTACTTTTCTATATTTTTAGTGCCGACCTAATGAGTTTATTTAGCTCAGATCAAGAGGTTCTGGCCATTGCTCAGCCCTATTTTGAATGGCGAACACTGGCCATTATTGCAGTCGCATTTAATTTCTGCTTCCGTGGTTATTGGGCAGGCATCGGTGAAACTCGACCTTACTTAAAAATCTTATTATGGATGCACATCGCTAATGTATTTTTTAGTTACATCTTAATATTCGGAATGCCTACATTATTTATTCCAGCTTATGGAGCACAAGGTTCAGGAATGGGTACCTGCATCGCTATCTTCATCGGGACCGCCTTTTATTTAAAGCTCACACTCAAAAAAGCAGGTCATCATGGATTCAGTCTGCACATACCCANNAAAACAATGATGACGNCTCTAACTNGNCTAGCATTACCAAACTCCTTACAGCAGGGGTTCTTTGCACTAGGCGTTAGCATACTGTTTATGATAATTGGACTCATTGGCAGTGATGAACAAGCTATAGGGCACATTCTCATCAGCATCGCTCTGCTTCTTATTCTTCCCTCTGTTGGACTAGGCATAGCGTCAACAAGTTTAGTCAGCCACTCTCTTGGTAGTAAAGATCCAGAAAATGCTTATCGCTGGGGCTGGGAAGTTGTTCGTCTTACCATGTGCCTTATGCTCTTGCTCGGCTTACCTATATCTATTTTTGCTGAACACATCCTAAGCATGTTTACCTCTGATGAGAACCTCATCGCCTTAGGTACCTTACCTCTGCAAATTACAGGGTTAAGTATTACTTTTGAAGTAACGGCCATGGTGCTGACTCAAGCATTATTGGGTGCAGGAGCTAGCCGTAAGGTTTTGGCCATCAATTTGGTAATGCAGTGGTGNCTCTTATTGCCNCTGGCGTATTTTATAGGGNCAATATTAGGCTATGGCTTATTGGGGATTTGGTGTGTTCAAAGCTTTCAACGCATAAGNTCTTCTATTTTATACGCAGCCCTATGGCGCAGAAGAAACTGGAGNTCTCATAATCTTTAGCAATTGCATTTAATAGTTAAGTTAATTTAATTGCTAATTTAATAGTATTTTAATAATTAGCGATTAGAATCCAATAATCATTAATTCTCTGGCAAAGCTAGTTATGCAGTCTGCTTATTCTGATCTTCCTAAAGTTATTGCTCATCGTGGCAGNAGTGCTCAAGCTCCTGAGAATACTCTTGCCAGCCTTCATCTCGCCGGACAACAAGGTATTAGGTGGGTTGAAATCGATGTTATGCTCAGCTCAGATGGCATCCCAGTTATTTTTCATGACGATTATTTATCACGAACTACAAACAGTGATGGATTAATTCACAAGACCCCTCTTTCTAAACTTAAGCAATTAGATGCAGGATCTTGGAAAGACACTCAATATAAAGATGAAACTATTCCAACATTAATAGAAGCTATTGAAGTCATCAGCCAATATGGAATGGGATTAAACCTAGAACTAAAACCTTGCGAAGGTTTAGAAGAAGAAACAACAGCAGCCAGCATTGAAATACTCAAACAGTATTGGCCTCAAGATCTTCCGTTATTACTAAGTAGTTTTAGCTACTTTTCACTCACCAGCGCTAAAGAACTATGGCCTGAAGTTTCACTTGGTTATAACGTATCTGCTATTCCTAAGGCTTGGAAGTCACGACTAGAACTTCTTGGATGTTCAGGATTGCATATTCATCAATCTTTTTTTAACAGTCGCCAAGTAGCTGAAATTAAAGCGGCTGGTTATAAAGTTCTCGCGTTCACCATAAACGATGAGGTTAGAGCTCTGGATCTTTATGAACAAGGCTTGGACGCAGTTTTCAGTGATTATCCGTTAAAAATTAAACAAGCTATTGAAGCGCTTTAAGACCTCCTTACGCTCCAATAGGCCCAGTTTAAGCACCTTGGCGGCTATCAAAACTCTTAACTATTCTCTTTAGTTATTTCGATATAGAAAAAAACAAGTTTTTTGCATAACGCTTTTTTGTTACATTTGCCGCTAATAACTCCCAATGGCTTAATAACCCGGAAAGCTATGTACGTATACGACGATTTAGACCAACGCATCATNAATGAGCGCGTTACGCAATTTCAAGANCANATGGNNCGCTATTTNGANGGTAAAATTCCTGAAGAGGAATTCCTTCCACTGCGCCTACAAAACGGTATTTATGTTCAGCGCTACGCGCCAATGCTCCGTATTGCTGTGCCTTACGGCATGCTAAATAGCAAACAGTTGCGTAAAATGGCTGAAATTGCTCGTGACTACGACCGTGGCTATGCACACTTTAGTACTCGTCAAAACTTACAGTACAACTGGCCTAAACTTGAAGAGTGCCCAGAAATTTTAGGNAAGCTTGCGACCGTTCAAATGCACGCTGTTCAAACCAGTGGCAACTGTATTCGAAACACCACCACCGATGAATACGCAGGCGTAATTGCTGAAGAGTTAGTGGATCCACGTCCTTATTGCGAAATNATTCGTCAATGGTCGACTTTCCACCCAGAGTTCGCTTTTTTACCACGTAAATTTAAGATTGCAGTTAATGCTGTTGACGATGCTGACCGTGCCGCAACTCGCATGCACGATGTAGGCATTCAGATTATCCGCAATGAAGATGGTGAACTTGGTTACCGCGTATACGCTGGTGGCGGTTTAGGACGTACGCCAATTCTATCTTCTGTTGTTCGTGAATTCTTACCAGAAGAAGACTTATTAACCTATCTTGATGCAATTGTACGCGTTTACAACCAATTTGGTCGTCGCGACAATAAGTACAAGGCACGTATTAAAATTTTGGTTAAAGCCCTAGGTGTCGAGCGTTTTAGTGAGCTTGTTGAAGCAGAGTGGGAACACTTAAAAGACACAGACGGTAAATTAACGATTGAAGAACTAGNTCGCGTTAAGTCTCACTTCACAGAGCCAGACTATGCTGACCTTGAAGAATCTCCAGCTAGTTATACAGACGCCCTTGCTTCAGATAAAGCCTTTGCTCGCTGGGTTGAACGTAATGTTCGTGCTCACAAAAAATCAGGCTATGCCGTAGCGACATTTGCCCTAAAGCAAAAAGGTACAGCTCCGGGTGATGTAACCGACAGCCAAATGTTTGCTTTTGCTGACTTAGCCGATAAATATAGCTTTGGTGAAGCTCGATCGACTCACCAACAAAACTTAGTATTGGCTGATGTTGAACAATCCAAACTGTACGACCTATGGAAGGAAGCAAAAGCACTAGGCTTAGCAACCCCAACCCTTGGTTTGTTAACCGATATGATCTGCTGCCCAGGTGGAGATTTCTGCGCCCTAGCGAACGCTAAATCATTGCCAGTTGCAGAAGCCCTACAAAATGCTTTTGACGACTTAGATTATTTACATGATCTAGGTGAAATCGACCTTAATATTTCTGGCTGCATGAACGCATGTGGNCACCACCATATTGGTAATATCGGAATTTTAGGTGTTGATAAAAAAGGTGAAGAATTCTATCAAGTATCACTTGGTGGTGCTTCTGGNGTTGATGCTACCGTCGGTAAAATTTTAGGGCCATCGTTTGCCCGTGATCGTATGGCAGAGATTATTCGCATCATTTTGGATGTATATGTTGCTCAACGTATTGAAGGCGAAACCTTCATNGAAACATTCCGCCGAGTGGGTATGGATGTATTTAAAGCGGCTGCTTACCCTGAAAAGAATAGCCCTGCTAAAAACGCAGTAAAAGCATAAGCTAAGGATCAAACATGACTCAGATTATTCTAGACAAACAGATTGCAAATGATGACTGGACCTTAGTTGCAGATGATGCGGCATTAACTGGTGCTAATGAAGTAATTAACTTTGGGCGCTGGGCAAGCGCCGAAGGTGCTGANAAAGACGCTTTAATTGCTAAGCGTGATNCTGGCACTTTAGGTATTCAACTGAACGCTGGTGATACTGCTGACTTATTAGCAGCTGACAGCCAAGGNTTTGCTTTGGTAAATGTTGAATTCCCTAAGTTTGCTGATGGTCGTGGTTATTCTGCTGCACGCCTATTACGTGAGCGTTATGGATTCACTGGTCAATTACGTGCCGTTGGCGATGTATTATTCGACCAGTTATTTTACATGATGCGCTGTGGCTTCAATGCGATGGCAATGCGTGCTGATCAAGATCTTGATTTAGCCGTCAAAGGCTTTGAGACTTTCTCAACGCCTTATCAAGGTGATGTGAACGATACTCGTCCGCTTTTCCGTCGTCGCTAAGCTGCACTTACCCTATCCCATAGTTTGACGCATTTGTAAGATCAAAAAGGCCATTAGTTTGGCCTTTTTTCATTCTGTCACTTTTTTTCGGCTAATATGGAAAAGCCGCTCGAGTTTTTAACCTTTAGAGCTTTTAAACTTTAGAATTTTAGTCTTTATTAGTAGCGACCAGCAGGAGCACTCATGGTAGCGCACGACCTGATTTTTTCATTTTTCTTAATCTTCACTGGCGCCCTTGTACTATCAACAATTGCGCTTTATACAAAACAACCCGTCATTATTGCTTATATCGCCTTAGGCGCCATTGTAGGGCCTTTTGGACTGTCTTTGATTGAAGCGCCTGAGCTATTAGGGGAAATGTCTCATATCGGCATCATCTTCCTGCTTTTTTTACTGGGCTTAGATATGCAACCTTCAAACCTAGTGGCCGTGTTAAAAAAAGCCACCTTGGTTGCCCTTATTAGTTGCGCCCTGTTCTTTGGCATTGGCTTTGGCATCGCAATGGCTTTTAGTCATTCAACCATGGACAGCGTAGTGATCGGACTGGCCATGATGTTCTCTAGCACCATTATTGGCTTAAAGCTCCTACCTACTACTGTCTTGCATCATAAGCATGTGGGAGGTCTTATGGTGGGGNTACTACTACTTCAGGATTTAGTCGCCATTTTGACCTTAATCTTTCTTGGAAGCTTAGGTTCCAGTGTGAACCCAGATACAACAGCCCCGCCTTTATGGCAGCCTTTTGTGGCACTCCCACTGCTTGCATTAGCCAGTTACTTAATCGTTAAAGGTATACTTTTACCACTTATTAAAAAGTTTGATCGCTTTCAAGAATACCTTTTCATTATGGCCATCGGCTGGTGCTTAGCCATGGCAGAAGGTGCTCAAACAATAGGCTTAACACGCGAAATAGGAGCTTTCATTGCTGGAGTTACATTAGCAACCAGCCCAATAGCCCAATACATAGCAATCAGCTTAAAACCATTACGTGATTTCTTCTTAGTCTTATTCTTCTTCGCCTTAGGGGCCGGTTTTAATCTTGAATTGTTATCAACGGTTATTTGGCCTGCCTTGGTTTTAGCCGCCGCAATATTGATTTTAAAGCCAGTCATTTTCCGTTATTTGCTGGGCAATATGAGTGAGCGCCCTTCTTTGGCGTGGGATGTTGGCTTTCGCCTAGGCCAGATCAGTGAGTTTTCGCTATTGGTTGCTTTTGTTGCCTTTGAGCGTTCGATATTGTCTGAACAAGGATCATTACTGATTCAGGCTACCGCTATTATTACTTTCGCGCTTTCAAGTTATATCGTAGTTTTTAACTATCCCAACCCAATTGCCGTAAACGACAAATTGCGAAGGGATTAGGATATATCGAATATCAGTCTTTAGCTAAATCCAACAAATAACGGCCCTGACCTTTACCCGCTAAAACATTAGTCAACACACCTGACAACTCACCACGACCTATGGTCTGAGTGAAGTCCGCTAAAGAAGGTAATTGCCAATCATCGGCTACTTTTTTGATTAAAAGTTGCTTATGAGTTTGAGGAATTTCAACAGAATCAACACCAAGTAAATCAACACCGCGTAAAATAAATGGAAATACACTCGCGCTGAACTCAGCCCCTGCTACCATTCCACATGTCGTTAAAGCACCGCCATATTGCAGCTGTGGTAAAACGGCAGAAATCATATCACCACCACAGGTATCAATGCCTGCTTGATACAATGGGCGAGTCATCGGCTTTTTAGCCATTGGCAATAAATCATTACGATCCAATACTTCTGTTGCACCGATACTTAGTAACCAATCTGTCGCAGCAGCTTTGCCTGTTACTGCAACAACCTCAAAGCCAAGCTTTGATAATAGCGCGACGGCAACAGAGCCAACGCCCCCTGTTGCACCCGTCACGATGACCTTGCCTGCATCAGGCTTGATATCCGCTTTCAATAATTTTTCAACAGATAGCGCTGCCGTAAATCCTGCCGTACCCCAGCGCATAGAATCTTCTAGCGACAAGTTGGCGGGCTTAGCTAATACCCAAGCAGCAGGAACTCGAATATATTCGCCATATCCACCACAGGTATTCATGCCTAAATCATAACCAAAAATCACAACCTCAGTGCCTTCAGGAAAAATCCCCGATGCATCACTAACAACCGTACCCGCAGCATCAATTCCTGGCGTATGAGGAAAACTACGAGTCACGCCACGATTGCCTGAGGCGCTCAACGCATCCTTGTAGTTAACCGATGAGTATTGAACCTTAATCAATACTTCACCCTCGCCCTTCTCTTTGCCTTCAGCAGGTAAACAGCTATTATCAACTAGCTGCCAAGAAGAGGTAACAACTGGCTTTTCGCCTTCTGATTCTACTGCTCTGTATGCGTGCCACTGAGTCATAATAACAATCCTAAATTACGATTAACTTTTAGTATGGGTTTGGGTGTTTATCATGGTTAAAAAACGTGTTGCTGCTTTTTCAATTCCCACTTGTACAGCAAAACCTAACTTTTCCTGTAAGGTTTTCTTGAATTCATAGGTTACTTCAAATACATCAGCTTCGTCACAAGCACTTACCAAGTAATCATCGCTGGTGCCTAACTGATCGACTAGCTTGTTTTCAAGAGCGTCTTGACCGTACCAAGTATCACCCGTAGCAACAGCTTCGATATTCAACCCCGGACGAAAACGCGTCACATGGTTTTTAAACAGTACATGTGTTTCTTCAAGATCTTCACGAAATTTATCTTTCGCTTTGGCACTGTTATGTCCAAACATAGTCACCGTGCGTTTATACTCACCAGCAGTGAACATTTCGAAATCAACATCATGCTTCTTTAGTAGACGACTAAAATTAGGTAGCTGAGCTACAACACCAATAGAGCCGACAATAGCAAAGGGGGCTGAAATAATTTTNTCTGCGATANAAGCCATCATATAACCACCACTGGCGGCCACTTTATCGATACATACCGTTAAAGGGATGCCTTTATCTTTAATTCGCTGCAATTGGCTCGATGCTAGGCCATAACTATGAACCATACCACCACCGCTCTCTAAGCGAACAACGACTTCATCTTCTTTACGTGCCATTGTTAATACTGCTGTGATTTCTTCACGCATAAGGTCAGCAGCACTGGCTTTTATATCACCATCAAAATCTAAAACGAAAACCCGTTTACGAGCAACTTCTGCTTCAGCTTTTGCCTCTTCATCTTTTTTAGTTAAGCCTTTATTCGCTTTTTTCTCTGCCTTTGCTTTAATTTTCTCTTCTTTAGCTTTGGCCTTTTCTTCTTTGGCGCGAGCTTTAGCCATTTCTTTTAGTTCGTCTTTATCGAACAAATTTTCTTCTAGGGCTTCCTTAAAGTCATCAAGGTCATCATTTACCTTATTTACTGAGATATAACCATCATGATTCGCTTTAGGTTTACTACTAACGGCTGCAATTCCCGCTATGACTAATATAATCGAAACAACAATAGTCAACGCTTTCAGTAAAAAAATGCCGTATTCTGCTAAAAATTCCAAGTTTATTACCTTTTTATATTCTAATTTAGAGGATATCTAATTTGATTCACGCAAGAATACCCCATAATTTCTTCAATGTAAGCCAAGAAAAATCAAACATTCGTATGAATTTATTTGACACTCAACCGCTGCCCTCATAAAGTGACGTCTCTACATTCAATACGTGCTGGTTTTCGTATTGAGATAAGCAGGTACATAACAATTAAATAGGTAACATCTCATGGCTAACATCATTGAAACTATGCAAAGCAAATTTGACGCAAGTGCAGCTGAAGGCTTGGACTTGATTTTTCAATTCAACATCGAAGACGGTGAAACTTATCACTTGATCGTTAAAGATGGCAAATGTGACCTAGCAACTGGCGAGAATGACGACGCTAACGTTACTTTGATCATGAACAATGAAACTCTTGAAGGTATCGTTTCTGGCGAAACTGATGGCATGCAAGCTTTCATGGCTGGTCAACTACGTGTTGAAGGCGACATGATGCTAGCAACTAAATTAGGCGAGCTTTTCCCAGCTTAATTAGTACTTAATTGAGAAGGCTTCGCCTTCTCAATTTTCTATTCTTTTAATGATCTACTCTATTTCTTCACTACCACTCTTCTTTCAATACTTTTTTAGCAATCGAATTAATCGGCCTGACATTCATCCCCTTAGCTGTTAAATGCACCGAAAATACAGCACCATTTTCCATCGGCATATAAACCGCACTGCCATAACTGACATCAATCCAAGTATCAAAACGATCAAATAGCTGCCATAAGTCAACATATTCAGAATGTTCTAGCGAAAAAACACTTTGCTCACCGTTTCTAGCTTGCTCAAGAGAAACGTAACGCCCACTGATACGATCCAGTCGATATAGAGGCTTTTGCCCTACCGCTGCTAAAGGACCAACCCAGGTTAATAAACGCGCATCCAGCTGCCATTGATCTCCGTGAATCTCAAAACGATGCTCAACACTGTCACTATCAACCAAGGTCACATCATAATACTGGTCACCTTTTTCATAAATGCTAATAGTTGCTATAGGAACTTCAGACATTAGTTGCTTGTAGCTAAGTACATCGAAAAGAGATAACAGAGAAAAAACGGCACCCACAACTAAAGCTATGGCAAAACTGCCTTTTAGCCAAGCAATGAACCATCCGCGCTTAAATAATAGATAGGATGAAAATAGCAGAAGTAAAAGACCTACAACCACCAAAACGAAAACGAAACTTCCTTGTAACATAATTCACGTCCTATGCACTTAATTCAATAAATGCTGAATACTGTCTTCGGCTAAAGCCACTGCTTCTGCTGCACCAGCAGACTGCCCACCAAGAGAATCAATAAAATACTCAACGGCTGAAATAGCATCAGCTAAAGCCTCAATTTTATCTTCTGACGGTGAAAAGTCACTTTGTATAATTTTATTCTCTACAAAACCCTGCAGCGTAACCATTAGTTCCGCTACACGCTCTTGATCAAGGAAAAACAAAGCTCCACTAACGTCCAACAATGTCTTGCCAACATTTTTAATATGAAGTTTATCGCCATTTGAATCCACATAGGAGGCGATTGCACGCTTTGTAACGGACAATGCTGTTTGAGATTCAGATATCGCAGCAATTCGTGCTTCTAGAAGACTGAGAGGATCAACCTTACTGCCACTCCCCACCTCTGTGTTCATAGCTAAACCGCGAACATCTTGCTCAACACGTAATACTTGGTCTGCTACTTTTTGCATTTTAATATCAAACGCGTCGTTCTGATCACGAAGACTTTCAGCAATCGCCATTGTTCTATCGGCAGTAGTAGGAAGGTTAACCATAATCAAGGTATCAGCAATGCGACGAAGACTTATCGATAAATCAGTTAAGCCATCATCAAAACCATCGGTTCTCTCAGCTAGGTCCAGTAGATCTTTAATACCGTGCAATTCATCCTGTAAAGCTTCGGTTAAAGAATCCATGGCTGATTGATCAGGGCCACTGAGCTTGCGTCGAGCGTCAGCTAATTGAACTTCACGAAGCTCAGTTGATAAATTAAAATCGACTTGAGCTTTATTTATTAACGCTGTGTCCGGTTCTGCTAACGAAATGAGGTACAAAAACTCCTTCAACAACCAATCTGGTTGTTTCTCCGTCAGTAATTGCCCATCACTTTCTTCTAATTTATGGATTTGAGTGTCTAAAGAGCGCATTAATAAGACGCGAGACAAATCGATCTCAAAAGACTCTTGATTAAGTGCCTCTAATGCAGCCTTAACCGCATACCAAAAACCCCAACTTTGCTGACCGCGAGATGCTTTTTCTATACGAGATACTGCGCGTCCCATAACATTCAGGGCACCTTTACGCCCCTGGTTACGAATAACGCCCAACAAACCAATTTGAAAAAGCTGACGTACTCTGCGATATGGCAGAGCGCTTGAATTAGAGGCGGCCGGAGGAATATCAAGTTTCGGCCTTAAATTAGCCATAAAGAAATAGGCGCCAGGCAAAGGCTTTTCTTTACGGCTTTTACGAACATCGTTAATTACTTCAAGTAATAAGCCTGGCGCTACCAGCTGACCGGTAGAAACCATTTCAACGTAACGCTTAAGAATCATTATTGATTTACTGAAAGCGTCTAACGCATGAGTATTTTTACCTTCAGCTTGAGAAAAAGTACGTCCTGTTTCAGCAAGTTCCTCGCACAAACGTTCGCCAGCTCTGAAATCGAGCATTTTAAAAGTACCGCGAACTTGCTGTATTTCACCCAAAAATCCTTTTAGGTCATCCGCACTGCCATTTTCAGAGAAGTGCTCTAGTCGTATAGCGGCTTGATCCAATGCACCATCAACTTCTTTACGCACTAGATTTAGAGTTGAAGCCAAATTAGACATGCTACTTCCTGTGAGTGTATTTACAGCCATTATGTCATCTATTAATTCTTGTTATGCATGATCTATTCTACCCACGAATGTCGCTGGAAAGAAATGTTAGTATATGGATACCTTAACTGGTACTTGGTTGCAAGCCAAATAATGACGGATAAACCGCCATACTTCTTTGATCTAGTTCCATTTTTTACTTATTTAACATGACTATCGACGCCAAATAGCACCATCACTTTTTTTATCAAGCATGTCTAAAATTTCATCATGAGCCTTTATCTCATCAGCCGTCGCTCTAATAATTTGTAGTGAACTCCCATCTGCTTGACCTAGCCTTCTCAATACCTCTTCAGGTGATACCTCTTCTTCCTCATCATTATCAGCCATAAACATTAAATCTGTTTGACCGCCTGTCATCATCAAATAGACGTCAGATAAAATTTCAGCATCCAGCAAAGCGCCATGTAATTCTCGATGGCTGTTATCAATACCATAACGACGACACAAAGCATCCAAGCTATTTCGTTGCCCTGGATGCATATCTCTAGCGAGAACTAATGTATCCAAAATACTACAGAAACTGGTCGTTTCAGGCATACCGACACGCCTAAACTCCATATCCATAAAGCCAACATCAAACGGAGCATTGTGAATAACGAGCTCAGCGCCATCGATAAAATCATAAAAAGATTGTGCTACTTGTTCAAAAAAAGGTTTATCGGCTAAAAACTCATCCGTAATACCGTGAACCGCTACAGCCTCTTCATCACTTGGACGCTGAGGATTAACGTACTGATGATAGTGACGGCCGGTTAATTTACGATCGACCAGCTCAACGCAACCAATTTCGATAATACGATGGCCCTTTTCTGCGCCGATACCAGTTGTTTCAGTATCGAGTACAACTTGTCTCATAATATTCCTTAAATACTGCTAGATTCTTTCTTAATCGATTGCTTTTGCGGCATTGAATTTGCCCAGCCAAACTGCCTTTCGGGCAGTAACCAATGCTTATTTTTAATTAACGTCATACCCGCAACTGTTTTTTGAGCTATTAACATATAGCAATTCCCCATCATCAAAGGGCTTCCTGCCAAAACACTGTCTGCTCGATGGCAAAAACGTCTTGGTAAAAAAGTGAGCGGACTAATATGTCCCATTGTTTCGTGACTTAGAATCGTAAAGTTCAATAACTTAAGCCAGTCAGATAGCCGCTCTGCACTTACAGTATTTGCAACCCAGGGCATCGTTGATGAAAATGGCAAAAGTTTTTGCACACCACCCCATAAACTGAATGGATTAAAGCCAATTATTACCAAATATCCGTTAGGTGATACGACGCGCGATGCCTCTCTTATCATTTGATGTGGACGGCGCGTAAAATCGAGACTGTGTTGCATAAGAACGACATCAACCCCGCAATCTTGTAATGGCCATTCACCGCTCGACATCCAAGCGTCTGCCTCAATAACACCCTGCTGCCACGGCAATCCCATACGGAAGCAGTGCTTAATCGAAGTTGCCTGTAAAAATTCACTATCCCGACTAAGTCCATGATACATCAAATTAGAACCAGAAAACTCAGCTATCTTATGCTGTAACCAACTGGTCTGAAGAGCTAATAATCGAACGGCTGATTCAGACTCAAGCCAGCTCTTATAATCTTTACAATCTAATTTATGTGGTACAGAGCTCATAATTATCCTTGACCCTTGATAGCATGCCTATTTAGACTGGATACTTCATTAAGCTACCGTATTGTATTTGGATGAAGCTTTTACAGCTATTTTTATCGTTATCTTTTTTAACAGCTTGCGCCCATCAGCCAAGCCCAGTAAGTATTCAGAGCACACCTAAGCCTTTGGTCGCCAGTCCTGTCGTATCAGTACTTGATTCTTGGCAAGTAAGCCAGCCCAAAAGTAATGAAGATGCTCACGATGATATTTTACAACGTATCATTGCGTCTTATGGCTTAAATCATGAGCTTAGTAACCGCAGAATTCAATCTCAACTTAATTGGTATAAAAAACACCAAGGTTACATGGATAGAATTGCCAGCCGCGGTGAACGCTATATGTATTACATTGCTGAGCAAATTGATGTCCGTGGTATTCCTGGTGAATTAGCGTTACTTCCTATTGTCGAAAGTGCTTTTGATCCTTTTGCTTATTCTCATGGTCGCGCTTCAGGTGTATGGCAATTTATCCCATCAACAGGCCGCGATTTTGGTTTAACTCAAGATTGGTGGTACGACGGGCGTCGTGATATTCAGGCTTCCACTCAAGCTGCTCTTTCGTATCTTGAAGCTCTTCAGCGTGAATTTAAGGGTGATTGGCTCTTAGCCCTTGCTTCTTACAACACTGGCGCTGGTAATGTGCGTAAGGCAATCCGCAAGAACAAAAGAAAAGGTCTACCGACTGATTTCTGGTCTTTAGACCTACCCAGAGAAACAAGAGACTACGTACCGAAACTCATTGCGCTTGCTCAGCTTATTAAAAATCCTGAAAAGCACGGCATAACCATACCTACCATGAGAAATGAGCCTTATTTCGCATCAGTGAATACAGGCGGTCAAATTGACTTATCACAACTCGCTGATATTTCAGAAACAGACTTAGAAGAAATTTATAAGTTAAATCCTGGTTTTAACCGATGGGCAACACACCCTAACAGTAAGCATCAAGTATTAATTCCAATAGATAAAGTCGATGCATTTACTAAAAACCTTGCCGCACTGCCTGAAAACCAGCGTATGAAGTGGCATCGCTACAAAGTTAAAAGCGGTGATTCACTTATCACGATCGCTAAAAAATACCACACTACTCCTGAAGCTTTACGTGATGCTAATAATTTAAGAAGAAATCTGATTCGCACGGGCGATCAGTTATTGATCCCTTCTGCTTATAAGTCACAAAAAAGTTATTCTCATAGCGCTACAACTCGTCTTGCGAAAACACAAAGTTCCCGTCGGGGTAAAACCAGTGGAAAATTAGAATATAGAGTTCGTAGTGGTGATAGTTTTTGGGAAATTGCCCGCGATCATAAAGTTGGAATAAAAGAGCTGGCAAAATGGAACGGCATGGCTCCTGGAGATATGCTAAAACAAGGTCAAAAACTGGTCATATGGAAGCAAAAAAAGAGTAGCCGCGAGCAGCGCGAAGTGATTCGAAAACTAACTTATACCGTTCGNAATGGTGATTCCATGGCTCGCATTGCTGGTAAATTCAAAGTCAGGGTGCAAGACATTCAGCGCTGGAATCGTCAAATGGCCAAAAATAAATATTTGCAGCCCGGTGAAAGATTAACCCTATACGTCGATGTGACAAATTAAGCGTCATAAATACGTAGTCACAATAAATACACAGCAACAAACAGTTAATAATAAAAACTTATGCAAAGCTNAAACAAGGATNATAAATGTTTGGCTATATCGTACGCCGACTTTTATTGGTAATACCGACCTTCATTGGTATTACCTTGATTGTTTTCACACTCACTCGATTGGTTCCTGGGGGGCCAATCGAGCGCATGATGACAGCCTACCAGATGGAAAACCAACAGAGCAGCGCTCAACAAAGCATTGCTGGNAACACACTTTCTCAAGATCAGCTCGATCAATTAAATGCTTACTATGGTTTTGATAAGCCCATTATTGAAAGTTATTTCAGTTGGTTAAATAAATTACTGCATTTAGATCTTGGGCAATCTAGCCGCTATTACGAACCTGTATGGGANACGATAAAAGAACGCCTACCGATATCCGCCTTTTATGGCCTATGCACGCTCATCATTACCTATTTAATCTCTGTCCCATTAGGGATATTAAAAGCTTTAAAGCATGGNAAGCCTATCGATCAAACAACGTCTATTATTGTTTTTTTAGGCTATGCCATTCCTAATTACGTTGTTGCAATTGCCTTACTTTATACCTTCTCATTTCATTACGAGATTTTTCCATTAGGAGGGTTTGTTAGTGACGAATTTGATTATCTGCCCTTCAACGAACAAGTATCCGACCTATTAATGCACGCTGTACTTCCACTTATTGCCTATGTCAGCGGTAGCTTTGCAGTCATGACTTTTATGGTGAAAAATGCACTATTAGATAATCTTTCGGCTCAATATGTTCAAGCGGCCATTGCTAAAGGAATGACACATACTCAAGCAACCTTTCGCCACGCACTAAGAAATAGTTTAATTCCATTAGCTACTCACTTTGGTAATAACATTTCTTTAATACTGATGGGATCCTTTTTGATTGAAACTATTTTCAACATAGACGGCTTTGGTTTGCTCGGCTATGAATCTCTAATCGAAAGAGACTATCCCGTTGTTATGGGCATACTCGTGATTTCATCCATGCTGACATTAATAGGCAACATTCTGTCTGACATCTGTGTTGCAATCGTCGACCCCAGAGTCCGATTTGGCACTGCCTCATGATATTAAATAATAGTAATGCTTGGCGACGATTTAAATCACTTAAAAGAGGCTATTATTCTCTACTGCTATTAATATCGTTAATGGCAATTTCTGTATTTGCTGAGCTCATTTTCAACTCAAAAGCCTTAGTCGTATATTATCAGGGAGAATACCACTTCCCAATCCTTAGCAACCCCATTGAGGGCAAAGCATTTGGTTTAGATTATCAATANGAAACAAATTATCGCGAGCTCAAACAACTTTGGGAAACTGCGAACAAGCCCATTAGAAACGAATTAAAAACATACTCCGAAGACAACTACGTTATTCTTCCTCTCGTTCCCTATAATGCAACAGAGGTCGATGTCAGTCATTCCTACCCACCTAACGCCCCAAACTTTAAAAACAAACATTATTTTGGCACCGATATGGTCGGCAGAGATATATTTACCCGTTTAGTTTATGGTTTTAGAATTGCAATATTTTTTGCTTTAACACTGCTCTTTGTCGAATACATTATAGGTGTATTAATTGGGTCATTAATGGGGTATCTCAGCGGTCGATTCGATTTATTCTTTCAACGCATTATTGAAATATGGTCAAACATTCCCTTTTTATACATAGTAATGATTATGAGCTCTTTAATCACGCCAGGTTTTTGGTCTCTAGTATTTATCATGGCGCTGTTTGGCTGGATGCAAATGACTTGGTATATGCGTACTGCGAGCTATCGAGAAGCCAGTCGTGATTATGTTAAAGCAGCAAAAGCAATGGGCGCGAGTAACTTTCGGATCATTTATAAGCACATCATCCCAAATAGTATTTCAACCATTGTTACTTTTATTCCGTTTTCCATAGCAGCCGGAATTAGTGCACTAACGGCTTTAGACTTTTTAAATTTTGGACTACCCGCACCTACCCCCAGCTGGGGTGAATTATTAAAGCAAGGGGTTGATAACTTGGAATATCCATGGATTATTACATCGGTGGTAGCATCTCTTTCTATCGTTTTATTGCTTGTCACATTTATAGGTGAAGGAATACGTGAAGCCTTTGACCCCAAACATGAAGTTTATTACGAATAAGCGCTTAGGATTATCTAATATGAACGTAATTAAAAAGCAGATAGCTCGCTTATTTTTATCGAGTCTATTTTTACCCAGCCTACTTCTGTTAAGTATATCCAATTTTAGTTTTGCAGAATTACCGAAAGATATTCAATGGGAAACCAATACAGATAGCCCAGAATGGAGTTCCGATAAGGCTTTAAAAGGTGGCATAATGCGCTATAGCATTCCGAGCTTTCCACCAACATTGAGAACCGTTGGTCCCGATTCAAACAATGCATTTCGTTCAAACTTACTCGATAATCAAATGCCTTTAGTAGAGCTTCACCCAAATACAGATGAGGTTATCCCTTTACTCGCAACACACTGGGCTTATGACAAGGATGGTAAGACCGTACATTATAAAATCAACCCTCTGGCAAAATGGTCTGATGGGGAAAATGTCACTGCAGACGATTTCGTTTTTGCATTAGAACTTAATCGCTCTAAACACATTATTGCTCCTTGGTATAACAAGCACTACACAGAACAAGTTATCGATGTAATTAAACACGACTTACATACCATCTCCATTGTAGGGGCAACTCCTAAACCCCAAAAAGATCTTCATATCTTTTATTCAATATTACCCAGAGCCAAACACTTCCATCAACTTGATTCAAATTGGGTTGCTAAATACAACTGGAAAACCGAACCCAATACTGGGGCGTATCAAATAAGTAAAATAAAGAAAGGAAAGAGTCTTACTTTTACACGAAAAATTAACTGGTGGGCTAATGAGCTGCCTTATCTTCGTAATCGATTCAATCCTGATGCCGTTATCTTAAAAGTTGTTCGTGATCCAAATACAGCATTTAAATACTTCCAACGAGGTGAACTTGACACATTTAATATAACTCTACCAAAACTTTGGCATAACAAAGCACAAGGACCGATGTTTGATAAAGGGTTTATTCATAAAATACAATTTCACAATGACATTGAACAAAGTGCTTCCGGTATATTTTTAAACTTAAACAATGAAGTATTAGCCGATATAAGAGTTCGCCAAGCCATCGCGAGTGCATTAAATTTTCAACAAGTTATCGATGTAATTTTGCGCGGGGATTATCAACGCTTACCGACCTTTCATACTGGTTACGGTCCCTATTCAAATAACAAAATAAAACCCATTGAGTTTAACCTAAATAATTCTATTGACCTATTAGAGCAAGCTGGATGGAATAATAAAGACAGTCTAGGTATTCGCATAAAAAACAATCAGCGCCTCTCTTTTAAAATTAGCTATGGTAATAAATTATACGAACCTCAAATTCTTCTGCTCAGCGAAGAGGCTAAAAAAGCAGGCATAGAAATCACCCCCTACTACCTAGACTCAACATCTTTCTATAAGAATGTCATTGAGAAAAAACATGACATGGCATGGTTAGGCTGGAGCACAGGGTTACGCCCTGCTTACTGGCAGCACTTCCATTCCGATAACGCAAATAAAACACAAACCAACAACATCACCAACTTAGCGAATATTGAAATTGATGGCCTTATTGAGCGCTATAGAGATGAAACAAACGAAAAAAATCGTATACAACTTGCACACTCAATCGAGAAGAAAGTAAATGAGAAAACAGTTTTCATTCCCGCAACAATGAAAACATTCACTCGTTCTGCTTTTTGGCGCTGGCTGATACTACCCAAGAATGAAGGGACAAAATCGAGTGAAAGCCTTTTCAATCCATTTAATATTCGCTTCGGAGGTTTATTCTGGATCGACTCTAAAATGAAGTTTCAAAGCCTTGCCGCCAAAAAAAGTGGGGATGGGTTTGAACCCGTCACAATAATCAATACTCAATTTAAGCCTTTATAAAAGAGTATTTAATATGAA
>PAOL01000018.1 GCA_002708475.1 Oleispira sp.
TCAAGCGATGGCAATGCAAGAAAATGCAGACTTCCCACCTAATACGGTAATGGCAGTTATGCAAAAAGGTTACAGCTTACATGGTCGTTTATTACGCCCAGCGATGGTTATGGTGTCTAAAGGTGCCCCTTCTATTGATGAAAATGCGTAAGGCATATTTCTGTCTAATTAAGGGCGAAAGTTAAAGGTTAAAAATCAGCATTTTTGAAAAATTAGCCTTGAAAAATGAAAGATTAGACTTATATAAGTTGTATAGAAAGTTAAAACATTTATTGAATTATAGAAGCTAGCTTTGGCTGGCGAATAGAAAATCGGAGATTAAAATTATGGGTAGAATCATTGGTATCGATTTAGGTACAACGAACTCTTGTATTGCTGTTCTTGATGGCGATAAACCTAAAGTAATTGAAAACGCAGAAGGCGATCGCACAACACCTTCGATCATCGCTTATACCGGTGAAGAAATTTTGGTTGGTCAGCCAGCTAAGCGTCAAGCAGTAACAAATCCTGCAAATACAATCTTTGCTGTTAAGCGTTTGATTGGCCGTAAATTTAAAGATGATGTTGTTCAAAAAGACATCTCTATGGTTCCTTATAAAATCGTAGCAGCTGATAATGGCGATGCATGGGTTGAAGCGAACGGTAAGAAGATGGCTCCACCGCAAGTATCTGCTGAAATCTTGAAAAAGATGAAGAAAACTGCAGAAGACTATCTTGGTGAAGCAGTAACAGAAGCTGTAATTACAGTTCCTGCTTACTTTAATGACCAACAGCGTCAAGCAACTAAAGATGCTGGTAAAATTGCTGGTTTAGAAGTTAAGCGTATTATTAACGAACCAACAGCGGCTGCACTTGCATATGGTCTTGATCACACTAAAGGTGATAAGACGATTGCTGTATACGATTTAGGTGGTGGTACATTTGATATCTCTATCATCGAAATTGCAGATGTTGATGGCGAGACTCAATTCGAAGTACTAGCAACGAACGGTGATACGTTCCTTGGTGGTGAAGATTTCGATATGCGCATGATTGATTATCTTGCAGACGAATTTAAGAAAGAAAGTGGTATGGACCTTAAAGGTGACCCACTAGCGATGCAGCGTTTGAAAGAAGCGGGCGAAAAAGCGAAAGTTGAACTATCTTCTTCGCAGCAAACTGACGTTAACTTGCCTTACATCACTGCTGATGCAACGGGTCCTAAGCACTTAAACGTTAAAGTAACGCGCGCTAAGCTAGAAAGCTTGGTTGAAGATTTGGTAGCTAAGTCTATCGAGCCTTGCCGCATTGCTCTTAAAGACGCTGATGTATCAGCATCTGAAATCGACGAAGTTATTATCGTTGGTGGCCAGACTCGTATGCCTTTAGTACAAGCTAAAGTTGCTGAGTTCTTCGGTAAAGAGCCACGTAAAGACGTTAACCCTGATGAAGCTGTTGCCATTGGCGCAGGTGTTCAAGGTGGTGTTTTATCGGGTGATGTAACAGACGTATTGCTACTAGACGTTACGCCTTTGACTTTAGGTATCGAAACAATGGGTGGCGTTGCTACTGCTGTTATCGAGAAAAATACGACGATTCCTTCTAAGAAATCTCAGACTTTCTCTACAGCTGACGACAATCAAAGCGCTGTAACGATTCACATCGTACAGGGTGAGCGTAAGCAAGCGGCACAGAATAAGTCTCTAGGTCGTTTCGATTTGGCTGACATTCCACCGGCTCCACGTGGTATGCCTCAAATTGAAGTAACGTTCGATATCGACTCTAACGGTATTTTGAATGTTTCTGCTCAAGACAAAGCGACAGGCAAAGAACAGTCTATCGTCATTAAATCTTCTTCTGGTTTAAGTGATGAAGAGATCGAGCAAATGGTTCAAGACGCTGAAGCAAATGCTGAAGCGGATAAAGAATTTGAAGAAATGATTCAGGTTCGTAACACAGCCGACGGTCTTGTTCACGCGACTAAGAAAACTTTAGAAGAAGCTGGTGATAAAGCGACTGCTGAAGAAAAAGAAGCGATCGAGAAAGCCATTGCTGATGTTGAAGAAGCAATGAAAGGCGAAGATAAAGCAGCAATTGAAGCAGCAACAACTGCTTTGACCGAAGCTTCTTCTGGCCTAGCTCAAAAGATGTATGCTGAACAACAAGCTTCAGAACAAGCTGGCGCTGAAGGCGGCGAGCAAGCTCAAGAAGCTGGTCAAGATGACGATGTTGTTGATGCTGAATTCGAAGAAGTTAAAGATAAATAATCACCGCGTTTTAGTGTGATTAATAGAACGCGGCCTCCTGTTAACAGGGCGCCGCGTTTTTGCGTTATAAAGAAATAGCCAAAGTTTTTAAGCTATATGTTAGGGCCGGACAATGTCTAAAAGAGATTTTTACGAAATTCTCGGCGTCGCGAAAGACGTTGATAAAAAAGAATTAAAGAAAGCGTACCGTAAGGTCGCGATGAAGCATCACCCTGATCGTAATGAGGGTAATAAAGAGTCAGAAGAAAAGTTTAAAGAAGCTTCTGAAGCGTATGAAGTTTTAAGTGACGAACAAAAGCGAGATGCTTATGATCGTTATGGTCACGCAGGTGTTGATGGAAGCCAGGGCGGCGGCCATGGCGGTGGTGCTGGCGGTTTCGGTGATATCTTTGGTGATGTATTCGGTGACATATTTGGTGGCGGAGGCGGCGGTGGTCGTCGTGGCGGTCCTCAGCGTGGTAGCGATTTACGCTATACGATGACACTTAGTCTTGAAGAAGCTGTTAAAGGATGTGAGAAAAAAATCACTATCCCAACCTTAGTTCCTTGTGAGCCTTGTGATGGTACTGGTGCTAAGCCAGGTACGTCAGCAAAGACTTGTTCTACGTGTGGTGGCCAAGGCCAGGTTCGCATGCAGCAAGGTTTCTTTGCGGTGCAGCAGACGTGTCCAACATGTCGCGGGCAAGGTACAGTGATCGAAGATCCTTGTAACAGCTGTAATGGTCGTGGTGTTAAAGAAGAAACGAAAACACTTAATGTTAAAGTACCTGCGGGTGTTGATACTGGTGATCGTATTCGTTTAAGTGGCGAAGGCGAAGCCGGTGCTATGGGTGGCCCAGCGGGCGACTTGTATGTGCAGATGAGTGTGAAAGATCACGCGATTTTTGAACGTGACGGTCATAATCTATATTGCGATGTGCCAATCAGTATTGTGGATGCGGCATTGGGCGGTGAATTAGAAGTACCGACCCTAGACGGTCGTGTAAAGCTGAAGATTCCATCTGAGACTCAAAGTGGTCGTATGTTCCGCCTGAAAGGTAAGGGTGTAACGCCGATTCGTTCTTCTAGTCCTGGTGATTTAATGTGCCGTGTGCAAGTTGAAACTCCGGTTAAATTGACAGAACATCAGAAGAAATTGCTGAAAGAATTTCAAGCATCTTTAAAAGGTGAAAAACATTCACCGCAAAAGAATACTTGGTTTGCAGGCGTTAAAAAATTCTTCGAAGAATTGTAATTAGCCCGTTTTTTTACTAAATAGGAAGGGATATGACTCGTATAGCAATTACAGGTGCAGCCGGCCGTATGGGCCGCATTTTAATCGAAGCGGTTGATGCTGTTGAAGACGCTCAGGTAGGCGCAGCGATCGTTCTACCTAACGACCCTATGGTCGGCGTTGATGCCGGTGCCATTGCAGGTCTTGGTAAAAATCTAGAAGTTGTTGCCGTAACAGACGTTGCTGCAGCAGTTGATAGCTTTGATGTTTTAATCGACTTTACCGCACCAGAAGCGACGATGGCAAATGTTGAAATTTGCCGTCAAGCGGGTAAAAAAATCGTTATCGGAACGACAGGTTTGGATGACGAACAGAAAGCCGGTTTAGAAGCTGCTGCAAAAGATATGGGTATTGTATTTGCACCAAACTATTCAGTGGGTGTGAATCTTTGTTTAAATCTTTTACGTATGGCTGCTTCTGTTATGGGTGACGATAGCGATATTGAAGTTATCGAAATGCATCATAAACATAAAGTAGACGCACCTTCAGGTACTGCGCTTCGCATGGGTGAAGTGGTTGCTGAAACCATGGGTTGGGACTTAAAAGAAGTCGCATGCTATGGCCGTGAAGGTCAAACAGGCGCTCGTCCGCACAAGCAGATTGGTTTTGAAACCATTCGTGGTGGTGACGTAGTGGGTGACCATACTGTTATGTTCGCAACCGATGGTGAGCGTGTTGAAGTAACTCATAAGGCACAAAGCCGTATGACTTTCGCGAAAGGCGCTGTACGTGCGGCTAAGTGGATTGGTTCGCAAGAAAATGGTTTGTATGACATGCAGGATGTTTTGGGTTTCTAGCTTAAGCTTCTAGTTTAGGTAGGGCTGCATAAATTCAGGCCAATAAAAAACCGAAGTCAGTCTTTTATAATAAAAGCCTGCTTCGGTTTTTTTTGTCTGCTATTTGTATTCTTTAAACAGCAATCAATGCTTTAAACAGCACCCAGTAAGTGAGCAAGGCCACGATCAACCATTTGCTGCATCCCGCGAGGTTTACCGCTTGGATCAAATGCCATAGAAACAAGCATCTGAGAGTTTCCTAGTAACCAGCGAGAGCGTTCAGCAGCAGAGAGCCCAGGAGCAAGGTCTCCATTTTTAATTGCTTTATCAACCTGCTTTGAAATCATTGCTAGTAGCTTATTTTGGAAATCAATATATCGTGCCCAAATACCTTCGCGAATAGAGCAGCTCCACTCTAACCAAACTTTAATATAAGCGGGTTCTGTTTCACATAAGTCCATAAATGCTTTCATGTGATTGGAGACGGCTTCTAATGGCGCGTCACCTTGGCTGTAAATTTCTTCAGCAAGTTTTAAGAACCTTTCTTCTACTTCATCTAGAACGGCTTCAACTAAGTCTTCTCGCGTATTAAAATAGTTAAATACAGTGGCTACTGATACGCCACTCATTTCGGCAATTTCAGTATGCCCTCCGCGGCCAATTCCTCGGTTAGCAAAAACTTCAACGGCGTCATTGAGTAATAGACGCTTACGTTCTTCTGGTGCAAGGCGACGACGTCCATCAACAGCAGTAGGCATAAAATAGTTCCTTCTTTATAGTGAGTTATAGTTTTAATTATAAAAAACAAATTCTATTATTTTTTTATAATTAAATACCTTTAAAAAACATTCAGCAAGTACTAGACCGATAAATTATAAATAAGTTCGTTAATAAGAGTGACTGCTGTTTAAATACTATTCATATAGGCGTTAAAGCGTTAAAAACCTTATCATATGGTTAGGTTTTTATGTTGATATTAATGTTATTAGTAGGACGTTGTTTATTAACAAGAAAAAATATTTTTTAAAGGTTGATTGAGTTATTTTTAATAAAAATATTTAAAATTTATTATTCGAATTATATTTAATGTAAAAAAGTGAAAAATTTAGACTTTAATTTTTTGCAGCTCGTTTAAAATGCCAATTTTAAAATTATTGAAGGTTATTGCTTATTTAGACACGCCTATTATTGTATTTTTAAAGCTTGATGAGTATGAGTTGAAATGTAAGATAAATATGGACTTGGAGTGTCTGTTTTGGTATGATTTGCGACCAGTTTACAGGCGTACGTCCAGCTCGGTTATTTAATACTTTATTCAATAGCTTGAGAGACGGGCGCCAGCGTCTAATCTTATTTAAAGCTCTTAGATTTACAGTGCAGATTATAAAAGCGGGTGGAGCTTTAAGTTCCTCCCGCTTTTTTGCGACTAGACGCTAGGTAATATTTGGCTAAGTCTTTGATTTATAAGTTAAAGAATGTGCCAGTATTGCCGACAGGTACTCAACGTTGAGTATTCTACAATGACCTTATTTATTGATTATTTCGGGGATCATAGCCTTGTCTATAACAGCCATTCTAGCTCTAGAAGACGGTAGCGTCTTTAAAGGGACTGCCATTGGTGCAGCAGGTCAAGCCGTCGGTGAAGTTGTTTTTAACACTTCAATGACAGGTTATCAGGAAATTCTGACCGACCCATCTTATGCGAATCAAATCGTTACACTAACTTATCCACACGTTGGTAGCTACGGCATTACGGCGGAAGACGAAGAGTCTCGCGGTATCTTTGCTAAAGGCCTAGTGATTCGTGATCTTCCTTTGATTGCTTCTAATTTCCGTAGCGAAAAAGCACTGGATGTATATCTTAAAGAGAACAACATCTTAGGCATCGCCGATATCGATACCCGTCGCCTAACACGCATCTTGCGTGAGAAAGGTTCTTTGAATGGTTGTATCGTAGCGGTTGAAGCATCAGATAATGAAATTGCTTCTGAAGCTAACATTGCTGCAGCAATCGAAACCGCTAAGTCTTTCCCTGGCCTTAAAGGTATGGATCTAGCGAAAGAAGTAACAACGCAAGAAAACTACGGCTGGACTCAGACTGACTGGGTACTAGGCAAGGGCTATGGCGAGCTAGCTAAAGCCGATGCTAAATTTAAAGTAGTAGCGTATGACTTCGGTGTTAAACGCAATATCTTACGTTTGTTGGCTGAGCGTGGTTGTGACCTAACAATTGTTCCGGCACAGACTCCAGCTAGCGAAGTGTTGGAAATGAATCCTGACGGTATCTTCTTATCGAATGGACCTGGTGATCCAGAGCCATGTACTTATGCGATTGAAGCGATTCAAGAAATCCTTAAAACAAACATCCCAGTTTTTGGTATTTGTTTAGGTCACCAGTTATTGGCTTTAGCCTCTGGCGCGCAAACAGTGAAAATGCCTCATGGTCATCACGGTGGTAACCACCCAGTGCAAGACCTTGAAACAGGCGTTGTAATGATTACAGCTCAGAACCACGGTTTCGCAGTTGATGAAGCAACTTTACCTGCGAACATTAAAGCGACTCACAAGTCCCTTTTTGATGGGACTTTGCAGGGCATTGAATTGACTGATAAACCAGCATTTAGTTTTCAGGGTCACCCTGAAGCTGCCCCAGGTCCTCGTGACGTTGCCCCATTGTTCGATCGTTTCATCGATCTTATCCAAGCCGCTAAGAAGTAGGAGGCCGCCATGCCAAAACGTACCGACATAAAAAGCATCCTAATCATTGGTGCTGGCCCGATCATTATCGGCCAGGCTTGTGAGTTTGACTATTCTGGCGCACAGGCTTGTAAAGCCCTGCGTGAAGAAGGTATCCGCGTTATTCTTGTGAACTCTAACCCAGCCACAATTATGACCGACCCTTCAATGGCTGACGCAACTTATATCGAACCGATCACGGTTGATACAGTGGCTAACATCATTGAAAAAGAACGCCCAGACGCCATCTTGCCGACTATGGGTGGCCAGACTGCTCTAAACTGTGCACTTGGATTAGAAGAAGCGGGTATCTTAGAAAAATTTAATGTTGAAATGATCGGTGCTAAGGCCGACGTGATNGACAAAGCGGAAGACCGTAACCGTTTCGACCAAGCGATGAAGAAGATTGGTCTTGAGTGTCCTCGTGCAGGCATCGCTCATTCCATGGCGGAAGCAATTGAAGTACAAAAAGGTTTGGGCTTCCCTTGTATTATTCGTCCTTCTTTCACTATGGGTGGTACCGGTGGTGGTATCGCGTATAACAAAGAAGAGTTCGAAGAAATCTGTACNCGTGGTTTGGACTTGTCTCCAACCAGCGAACTTCTAATCGATGAGTCGCTAATCGGTTGGAAAGAATACGAGATGGAAGTGGTTCGTGATACTAACGACAACTGCATCATCATCTGTTCTATCGAAAACTTTGATGCCATGGGCGTTCACACCGGTGACTCGATTACAGTGGCTCCGGCACAAACGCTTTCTGATAAAGAATTACAAATCATGCGTGACGCCTCTTTGGCCGTTTTGCGTGAGATCGGCGTAGAAACCGGTGGCTCTAACGTTCAGTTTGGTATTAATCCAAAAGACGGCCGTATGGTTGTGATCGAGATGAACCCTNGTGTTTCTCGTTCTTCTGCTTTGGCATCTAAAGCAACGGGTTTCCCTATTGCTAAAATCNNTGCGAAACTGGCGATTGGTTATACCCTAGATGAATTACAAAACGATATTACTGGTGGCGCAACTCCAGCATCGTTTGAGCCTTCAATCGATTATGTTGTTACTAAAATTCCTCGTTTCACTTTCGAGAAATTCCCAACAGCTGATGGCCGCTTAACCACACAGATGAAATCTGTAGGTGAAGTAATGGCTATGGGTCGTACCCAGCAAGAGTCGTTGCAAAAAGCATTGCGTGGACTAGAAGTAGGCGTGAATGGTTTTGATCCAATCATCGACCTAGCTTCTGAAGGCGCGATGGACAAGATTATTTCTGAACTTAAAACACCGGGCGCTGATCGCATTTGGTACATCGGCGATGCATTCCGCGCTGGTTTAAGTGTTGATGAAATTTACCAGTATTCTGGTGTTGATCCTTGGTTCTTGGTTCAAATTGAAGACATCATCAAAGACGAAGCCAGTGTTGCTCAAAGCAGCCTAACGTCAATGGACGCAGATCGTATCTTCCGTCTTAAGCGTAAAGGGTTTGCTGATGCGCGTTTAGCTGAGTTGCTAGGTGTTTCTGAAAAAGCGTTCCGTAAGCAGCGTCAGAAGTTAAACATTCGTCCTGTTTATAAGCGCGTTGATACGTGTGCCGCTGAGTTCTCTACAGACACAGCTTACATGTACTCTACTTATGAAGAAGAGTGTGAAGCGAACCCAACCGATAACGATAAAATTATCGTTCTAGGTGGTGGTCCAAACCGTATTGGTCAGGGTATCGAATTCGATTACTGCTGTGTACATGCGGCGTTTGCAGCAAAAGATTTAGGTTACGAAGCCATTATGGTGAACTGTAANCCTGAAACCGTTTCTACTGATTATGATACGTCTGATCGTTTATTCTTCGAGCCAGTAACGCTAGAAGATGTATTAGAAATTGTTGATAAAGAAAAACCAAAAGGTGTAATCGTTCAGTACGGTGGCCAAACGCCATTGAAACTAGCTAACGAATTAGAAGCCGCTGGCGTACCAATTATTGGTACGTCTCCTGAAGCGATTGACCGTGCTGAAGACCGAGAGCGTTTCCAGCAAATGATTCAACGCTTAGGTTTGAAGCAGCCAGTAAACGCAACGGTACGTTCTACTGAAGAAGCCGTAACGAAAGCCAATGAGATTGGTTATCCGTTAGTTGTTCGCCCTTCTTATGTATTGGGCGGTCGTGCGATGGAAATCGTAAATAACGAAGAATCACTTCGTCGTTATATGCGTGAAGCGGTACAAGTTTCTAACGATTCTCCAGTACTACTTGATTACTTCTTAAACCGTGCGGTTGAAGTTGATATCGACGCAGTTTGTGATGGCGAACAGGTTGTTATTGGCGCAATCATGCAGCACATTGAACAAGCAGGTATTCACTCAGGTGACTCTGCATGTTCATTGCCTCCTTATAACCTACCTGCTGAAGTACAAGATCGTATGCGCGATCAAGTTAAAGCAATGGCGTTGGAGTTAGGTGTTGTTGGTTTAATGAATACTCAGCTTGCATGGCAAGATGATGAGATTTATGTGATTGAGGTTAACCCTCGTGCCTCACGTACTGTGCCATTCGTTTCTAAATGCATCGGTACTTCTCTTGCGGCAGTAGCTGCAAAAGTTATGATGGGTAAATCTTTGGCAGAGCTAGGCTTTACCAAAGAAATCGTCCCAGAGCACTTCTCTGTAAAAGAAGCGGTATTCCCGTTTAATAAATTCCAAGGCGTAGATCCAATTTTAGGCCCTGAAATGAAATCGACCGGTGAAGTGATGGGCGCAGGCGCAACCTTCGGTGAAGCTTTCTACAAAGCACAGTTGGGTGCTGGTGAAAAACTTCCAACAGAAGGTAAAGTATTTATCTCTGTTCGTGACGCAGATAAAGAAGGTGTTGTTGCAGTAGCGCAAGGCTTTTCTAAGTTAGGCTTTGAGTTGGTTGCAACTGGCGGTACTTATAACAAGATCATGGAAGCAGGAATCACGGTTGAGCGTATCAACAAAGTGAATGAAGCACGTCCAAACATTGTTGATAGTATTAAGAATGACGAGATCGCATTGATTGTGAATACCACTGAAGGTACACAAGCTATTGCTGATTCTGCAGACATTCGTCGCAGCGCACTGCAGCATAAAGTAACTTACACAACCACTTTGGCNGGTGCTGAAGCGGTTGTNGAAGGCTTGAACGCTGAAGGCTTGAACGTTGTTCGTCGCTTACAGGACATTCACGCAGCCATCTCTTCTAAATAGAAGAGATCGTTGTGTTTATTCTTTAGTAAAGACTAAAGAAAAAAGGATTAAGTTATGCAAAAGTATCCAATGACAGTTGAGGGTGAAAGTGCCCTTCAAGCTGAATTAAAAGAGTTAAAAACGGTTCAACGTCCGGCTGTGATTAAAGACATTGCTTTGGCACGTGAACATGGTGATTTGAAAGAGAACGCCGAATACCATGCTGCACGTGAGCAGCAAGGTTTTATCGAAGGCCGAATTCAAGATATTGAAGGGAAGCTTTCTACGAGCCAAGTTATTGATGTTAAAACCATCCCTTATACAGGTAAGGTTTTTTTCGGTACAACCGTAACTATCATCAATCTTGATACTGACGAAACGGTAACTTACCGTATTGTTGGTGATGATGAAGCAGACATTAAAAATGCTCGCATTTCTGTTTCTTCACCGATTGCTCGTGCATTAATCGGTAAAGAAGAGGGTGATGTCGTTGTTGTTCGAGTACCAGCGGGTGACGTTGAGTATGAGATTGATCAGGTAGAGCACATTTAAGAGCTTTGATTTGAGATCTAAAAAGGCCGTATTACTAAGTAATACGGCCTTTTTTTATGCATCTTCGGTCGGAGTTAGAGACTCAGCAGGCACAGGTTGTTCACCTTTGATCGCCTCAATAACCTTTTTAAAGCTATCCAGTCGATCAGACTCAGTGATATAGCTGGCATACACTGAGCGAGAAATACTAGGAGTATTCTCAACAATATGAAGCTGACCTAGCTCAATATAAGGCGTCAATAAGCTTTCAGGTAAGAAAGCTGAACCCCCATTAGTTAACAAAAAGTCCAGCGCAATACGACCAGTATTGGTCTGTAATACAGCAGGTGGCGCTCCTGTAAACTGCTGAGCATGTTGCACGTTAAAAGCCGTTCCCCAATCAACCATCACATAATGATTCGCCATCGCCTCTTGCCANCTGTCAGTGTTATGAGAACTCGCTAAAAATAGCGGAACCTGCACAATTTCTTCCGTGCTTACTTCATCAATCTTCGGTGCATCAAACGTAATAGCAATATCAAGAGTTCGTTCTAGTAACTGCCGTGCAAGTGTTGTAGCGGTATGAGCTTCCGCGCGCATCGCAATTCCAGGAAACTGTCCAAATAGCTGACTCAACTCATGCTGNAAGAAAGCATCCCAAAGGTTAGGAGTTGCCCCAATTGAAATTTGCTGGCTTTGGTTATTCGCAATAGCAACTTCTTGTCGAATTCGCTGAACCAAAGTTAGGTTGGCATTGGCTAAAGGGCGTAATTTCTCACCCGCTGGCGTCAACCTAATATTATTTCTTAGCCGAGTAAAAAGCTGTACGCCCAGCTGACTCTCTAGCTGACGAATTCGTGTACTGACCGCCGCTTGTGTTAAATACAGGTTTTCTGCGGCTTTACCGAAGTGTTTCGTATGACTCACTTCAAGAAATGTTCTTAATAATTCGCTGTCCATTTAGGCTCTTCATCCACGTTTATTGCGCTCTTATCTTAACGATAAATATATATTGATTTACCCAGTAATACTATCAACACATACTCGCGTTTCAGGTAGGCAGAGATGATCAACATGGAAAATTTAACAGGTCTTAATAAGACAGAATTGTTTCCGTATTACGATGATATGCACTTCCCTCGTGGATTTGCACGCAGTGGTTACTTTACTAGAAGACAGGCTGAGATTTTAACGTCTTACGGTCGGCACTTACGAGAGCTTTGGACCGAAGAAATTCTGCCTGAAAATGATGTAGAAAAGAATTTTGTAGCGGTATGCCAAGGAAACAAGGCGGCCGAGAGTGAAATAGAAAAAGCTTGGGTTGCCTATTTAAATGCAATTAAGCAAGCCACCAGTACCTTGTACACATCGTACTGGAACGATACTAACGATTATATAACTGAACACATAGATTAAGGGTACTAACATGAAAATTGCAATTTTATCTCGAAACAAAAAACTATACTCAACTCGCCGCTTGAAAGAAGAAGCGGAAGCACGTGGCCATGAAGTTGACGTAATTGACACTCTACATTGCTACATGGATATTACTTCGAATAATCCAGTCGTTCGTTATCACGGTGAGCCATTACCACAGTATGACGCGGTTATTCCACGCATCGGTGCATCCATTACTTTTTATGGTACAGCGGTAGTTCGTCAGTTTGAAATGACAGGAACATTTGCGGTAAACGAGTCAGTAGCGATCAGTCGTTCTCGTGATAAATTGCGCTCTTTACAATTGTTATCTCGTAAAGGTGTTGGCTTACCTCGTACAGGTTTTGCTAACCGCCCGGATAACATTAAAGATTTGATAAAAAATGTTGGTGGCGCGCCACTAGTAGTAAAACTATTAGAAGGAACGCAAGGTATTGGTGTGGTATTGGCTGAAACAAATAAAGCCGCTGAAAGTATTATTGAAGCTTTCATGGGTCTTAATGCCAACATATTGGTACAAGAGTTTATTAAAGAAGCTGGTGGTGCTGATATCCGTTGCTTGGTTGTTGGCGATAAAGTTGTGGCAGCAATGAAGCGTCAGGGCGCAGAAGGAGAATTCCGTTCTAACTTGCACCGTGGTGGTACTGCTGAAGTAATTAAGCTAACGCCAAAAGAACGAGCAACTGCTGTTAATGCTGCAAAAATAATGGGCTTAGGTGTTTGTGGTGTAGATATATTGCGTGCTAAAGATGGCCCTGTTGTGATGGAAGTTAACTCATCACCTGGCTTAGAAGGTATTGAAACGGCAACAGGTAAAAACGTAGCAGCATTGATTTACGACTACATTGAAAAAACAGCCAAGCCACATAAGAACAAAACTCGCGGAGCGGGATAGTATGAAAGAATTAACCATAGGTGGTGTTGCGATATTGCCGGGAGAGAGCAAAAAAATCGATCTTCCGGTAGTGCGCTTGTATACCGATACAGAGATTAAAATGCCAGTTTACGTCAAGCGTGCGCGCAAAGACGGCCCTGTTATTTTTGTTAGTGCTGCAGTGCACGGTGATGAGTTAAATGGTGTGGAGATCATTCGTAGATTGATTCGCCGCAGCTCGCTTAAGCTCACAAAAGGTACATTGATTTTTGTACCTATGGTTAATGTCTATGGNGTATTAAACCAAAGTCGTTATATGCCGGATAGACGTGATTTAAACCGCGTCTTCCCTGGATCTGCTCGCGGATCATTGGCAGGGCGATTAGCGCACATATTTTTAAGTGAAATTGTGAGTAAATGTGATTACGGTATTGATCTTCATACGGGTGCAATTCATCGCAGTAATCTACCTCAAGTAAGAGCAGATTTAGATGATGCTGAAACCCGTGAAATGGCTGANGTATTTGGTGTGCCGGTTTTGCTTAATTCAAATTTACGCGATGGTTCGTTGCGTGAATCTGCAGTAGAACATGGCGTGAAAATTTTGCTTTATGAAGCAGGTGAAGCATTGCGGTTTGATGAGTTATCTATTCGTGCAGGTGAAAAAGGCGTACTGAACGTCTTAGGTCACTTAGGCATGGTTAGAAAACGTAAATCATCAGCCAAAAGAATTGAACCCTTTATTGCCTATAGCAGTTCTTGGGTACGTGCAGATACCAGTGGATTTGTGCGTGACAGAGTGCAGATTGGTGATCAAGTTGCGAAGAAACAAGTTCTGGCTGAAATCGGAGACTCATTTGGCGAAGTTCAAAGTCAGGTGCTTGCGGGGCGAGAAGGTATTATCATTGGTAAGCAAAACATACCTTTAGTACAAGAAGGCGATGCAATGTTTCATATTGCATACTTTAAAGAAAGTGATGAAGTGGCAGGAAACATAGAAGACCTTGCCGACAATTTATTAGATAGTGAATAACAATTTTAAGTAGACGATATTGCGAGGTGAATAGTGGACTGGTTAGAGCATATTAAAATACCTTTATCGATAGCATTGTTATCGATGGCTGTTATTTACGTTTTTGTAAAGTCATTGATTAAGCGCGTTGTGCGTAAAATAGGCCAAGAAAAAAGAATTGCATTGAGAAGAGTTCAGTACGTACAGTTTATTTTAACGATTTTTTGGACGATTATTACTCTAGCAATCTTAGGTGTGATTACAGGGTTCAGTTATAAAGATGTGGGATTAATTTTTACTTCCATCTTTGCTGTTCTAGGTGTTGCTTTATTTGCTCAGTGGTCAATTTTAAGTAACGTAACAGCCAGTGTGATTGTATTCTTTTTCTTTCCGTATCATGTGGGGGACCATGTGAAAATAATTGATGGCGACGATACGATTGAAGGGGTTATTCTTGAAATTACCTTGTTTCATGTAATCTTAAAGTTTGAAGAAACACATATTACATACCCTAACTCACTGGTCTTTCAAAAAGCCGTAGTGATTACAAAAGATAAAGGTGCAAAAGTGTTATGACAAAAATAATTATTGGAGCACTGGAAACATGTGATCTTCCTGATCTGAACATCTTTGACCTTCAGATCAGAGTGGATACAGGGGCAAAAACATCTTCTTTACATGTTGATGATATAGAAAAAGAGCGTCGCGATGGAAAACTGGGTGTCGCCTTTACACTGCATCCAGATATTTACGATGTTGATAAGGTGACACGTTGCTGGGCACCCATTAGCGATGTACGCCGTATTAAGTCATCCAATGGTGCTGTCGATCAAAGATTGATTATTAAAACCAAAATGGTAATGAGTACGGTAGAAAAACAAATTGAAATAACCTTGTCGAATCGCTCTGATATGAGCTACCTAATGTTATTAGGACGGGAAGGAATAGGAGAAGACTTCTTAGTTGATGCCTCAACTACGTTTTTAGTATCTAACTCCTCAGCTTAGGAAAAAGATTATGACCGATCCCGTTGAAACAAAGGTCGATGAAATTAAAGTCGATGAAAAAAGTGTTGATGAAAACAAAGTCGGTGAAAATTTAGAAAACCTAGTCTCACTTATACTGCACAGTGAAGTAGCAGAAGAATATCAAGACAGTGTAAAAAGTCTGACTATCTTTCAGCAGGTTCAGCTCATTGAGTCTTTACCTGCTGAAGAACGATTAAGTGTATGGCATTGCATTGACCCTGCAAGCTGGTGGGCGTTAATTGGTTATCTACAAGAAGAAAGTAGCCGCAATCTTGTTCGTTCTTTACCTCAAGAAGATCGAGTTGAATTACAAAAGCTTGCGGTTTCTAACGACGTACTTGCATTAGCCGACATCTTACCGAAGTCTATGCTTGATGCGATTGTGCTTGATCAGGATGAGAAAGCGGCGTTGGAATTCCAACAAGCACTGACTTATTCAGATGAGCAAGTTGGACGATTTGCACGTCGCAATATTTTACGAGTAAGAAAAGGAATATCCATTGCTTCAGTTATTGATCGCTTAAAACGAAAGGACTTTATCTCTGCGGTTTTTATGGTGGATTCAGATCGAACGTTATTAGGTTACATTCCTATAGCATCGATTTTTAATAACAATGAAAATGACTTAGTAGATACCCTTGCCAGACCGATTCAAAGTGTTGAACATGATGCTTATATTAGTGACATTATGACCACTTGTCAGTTTGAAGAAAGCATGGATTATTTACCGGTTGTCGAGAATGGAAAATTACAGGCTGCTATTTCGATCTCGGTTATTTTACAAGAAGTACGTTTATCGTATACCAATAATACAGTGGGCGAAGCCCCTGCTCCTGATGAAGACCTATTTGGATCAATCAGTGTTGCTATGCGTGGACGTGGATTGTGGCTATGTATTAATTTGGCCACAGCATTTTTAGCATCTTGGGTTATTGGATTCTTTGAAGGCGCAATCCAACAAGTAGTTGCGCTGGCGGTATTAATGCCAGTAGTCGCGAGTATGGGCGGAATTGCAGGAAGCCAAACACTGGCCGTTACGGTTAGAGGTTTAGCTTTAAAGCACGTAACAGGTGCCAATATTAGGCTCTTGTATCGCAAAGAAATGAAAATAGCGATGCTGAATGGCTTATTGATTGGTGCGTTGATTGCGCTGGTGGTTTCATACTGGTTTGACTCAATGTCATTAGGATTAATTATCTTATGTGCCATTGTTGTTAACAGCTTTGCGGCGGCCGCCACAGGAACCTATATTCCTTTTATCTTAGAAAAAATGAACATAGATCCTGCCGTTGCATCAGCCGTGGTATTAACTACCGTTACTGATGTAATTGGGTTTGCGATCTTTTTAGGATTGGGGACTATTATATTCTTATAATAGTCTGAAAATACNATAGAAAATCGTTCTAAATAAAGTNCTGAATTGTATAGATTTCAGCGCTTTACTCAGGCAGAATCGCGCATCTTTTTTAATTCGTTATCTGATATCGTTCTCGTTGGAGCACACTATTGAATCGTAAACCTTCAGACACTATTTGGGACTCACAGCAATCTGCTGAGCTATACGGCATTGATCGTTGGGGTAATGACTATTTTGGCTTGTCTGATNAAGGCCTAGTCACCGCTCAAACGCTGAATGCCAAAGTCCCTCTGATGGACATTGTTCAGGGCATGACTGAACGTGATTTACAGATGCCCGTTTTATTGCGCATTGAAAATATATTAGATGCGCAGATTTATCGTTTAAACACGGCTTTTGGTCATGCGATTAATAAAGTCGGCTATCAAGCCCCGTATCGTGGCGTTTATCCTATTAAGGTAAATCAGCAGGCNCAGGTTGTAGAAGAAATTGCCGATTTTGGTAAGCGTTTTCAGCACGGCCTAGAAGTNGGNAGNAAGCCCGAAATGATTGCGGCGCTATCGACACTGACAGAACCAGGCAGCTTGATNATTTGTAATGGTTATAAAGACCAAGAGTTTGTCGANNTAGGNNTNCANGCNGTTAAGCTAGGNTTCCTCTGTTTCTTCGTAATTGAAACACCAGCAGAATTACCAATCATTATTGAACGCAGTAAGCAGCTTAATATTGAACCGCTGATTGGAGTTCGTGTGAAAATGACGGCCAAGGTCAGCGGCCACTGGAATTCTACATCAGGTGATCGCAGCGTTTTTGGGCTTTCGACCAGCCAGTTAATTCAATTAGTCGATCGCNTAAAAGAAGCTGAAATGTTGCATTGCTTGCAANTACTCCATTGCCACTTGGGTTCACAAATTCCTAATATTCGTGAAATCCGTGGAGGTGTTGTTGAAGCTTGCCGTTACTACGCCGACTTGTGTGGAGAAGGAGCAGCGCTTAACTATATTGATTTTGGCGGTGGTTTGGCGGTTGATTATACTGGTGCACAATCTAACGATTCACAAAGCCGTAACTACAGCCTTGAAGAATACTGTGAAGACATTGTTGATACGCTGAAAAGTACATTAGACGAATATGAAATTAAGCATCCAACAATCGTGACTGAATCCGGTCGTGCGACGGTTGCTTATTCTTCGATTCTTATTTTCAATGTATTNGATGTNACTAAGTTTGAACCGACTGAATTACCGGAAATTGGTAATGATGAACATCAGCTATTGCAAGATATGCGAGAAGTTCTAGCTCGACTAACAACTCAAAAAGCACAAGAATGTTTTAACGATGCGCATTTCTATCGTGACGAAATTCGNGANTTATTTAANCGTGGCCANGTCGATTTACGTACTCGCTCGGCAGCAGAAAATTTATTCTTAGAAATTCTTCAGCANATTAATAAAAATCTNGATCTTATGGAACATATTCCTACTGATCTTGAAGGCTTAAAAGAATCGCTGGCTGATATTTACTACGGCAACTTCAGCTTATTTCAATCGCTACCGGATATTTGGGCGATTGATCAGTTGTTTCCAATAATGCCNATTCATCGATTGGAAGAAGAGCCTAAACGTAANGCNATTATTGCAGACATTACCTGCGATTGTGATGGCAAAATTGATAAGTTTATTGGGCAATACGGTATGTCTAATACTTTACCTCTGCATGAAATGAAAGACGATGAAGAATATTATCTTGGGGTTTTTTTAGTAGGCGCTTATCAAGAAACTTTGGGCGATTTACACAATTTATTTGGTGATACAAACGTTGTCAGTGTTCGTTTAAACGAAGATGAGACATTTGATTTTGTAAAAGAAATTCACGGCGACACNATTGCTGATGTTCTAAGTTATGTAGAGTATCAACCAAAAGAAATGGCATTGCGTTATCGTAATACTGCAGAGCGAGCAGTAAAAGAAGGGCGTATTACGGCCCGAGAGCGTCAACAAATTTTGAAAACATACAGCGCGAGTATGCAGGGTTATACCTACTACGAACGTGATGAAAAGCTTTAGCTATTTATAATATCTAGCTATTTAAAGAAATATTGAATCGTACAAATTATATAGAAATTTGTGATTAATTTTTAATAGGAATTAATATGAAAAAAGTGATGATAATTGGCGCAGGCGGTGTTGGTCAGGTAGTNGCACACAAGTGCGCTCAATTGCCTGAAGTTTTTTCTGAAATCGTATTAGCAAGCCGCACAGAATCTAAGTGTATTGCCATTGCGAAGCAGATTAAAGACACTCAAAATCGTGATATTTCAACAGCACAAGTGGATGCCGATAACGTACCTGAGTTAGTGGCATTATTAAACGTTGAAAAACCATTTATGGTGATTAACGTTGCTTTGCCATACCAAGATTTAACCATTATGGATGCGTGCTTAGAAGCGGGCGTTCATTATATGGATACCGCAAACTACGAGCCATTAGATACGGCTAAGTTTGAATACCACTGGCANTGGGCGTACCAAGAAAAATTTCAAAAAGCAGGCTTGATGGCATTATTAGGATCGGGTTTTGATCCGGGTGCAACCAACATGTTTACCGCTTATGCGGCTAAGCATTACTTTGACGAGATTCAATACCTAGATATCATCGATGTTAATGGCGGCGATCACGGTTATCCGTTTGCAACCAACTTCAATCCAGAGATCAACATTCGTGAAGTAACTGCAGAATGTCGTCACTGGGAAAACGGTGAGTTTGTTGAAACCCCAGCTATGTCGACAAAGCAAGAATTTNCTTGCCCAGANGGTGTNGGTGATTACAACATNTANCGNATGTANCACGAAGAGTTGGAATCNCTAACCAAGCATTTTCCAACTCTTAAACGTGCACAGTTTTGGATGAGTTTTGGCGAGAGCTACTTAAAGCACTTGGAAGTTCTACAAAACGTTGGCATGACAGGTATCGAACCAATCGACTTCAATGGCCAGCAAATTGTTCCAATTCAATTATTGAAAGCGCTATTGCCTGATCCTTCGACCTTGGGTCCTCGCACACACGGTAAGACCTGTATTGGTTGTGTGGTTCGCGGGATTAAAGACGGCAAAGAGAAAACGGTTTACGTTTACAATATTAAAGATCACCAAGATTGCTACAAAGAAGTTCAGTCTCAAGCGATTTCTTATACCACAGGCGTGCCTGCAATGATTGGTGCGAAAATGATGGTAGAAGGCAAGTGGATGGAAGCGGGCGTATTTAATATTGAACAGATGGATCCAGATCCATTTATGGACGATATGAACAAATACGGTTTACCGTTCCAAGTGATTGAAGAGCCTGGGTTTGATTTGATCTAGGCTGCATCGCATCTGCTTGCGATCGACATTGGGGATATCGTATCTGCGACACGCCGTAGATACGTCCCTGTAGGCTCAGCTAAAAGATCCCTCTTTTAGATGGTCTTGAACACTATCCTCAATATCGATCCACAGATGCTGCACCTTCATACGCCGCTAAGCCGTCATTTATTTGTTTTAGATGGTTATTCATCTGAAACAATGTACGTAGTGAAATATGAGTGTGTCGCACTTAAGGCTGTCTGCGGGAGGGATCCCGCAGCCAAGCTTACAGGGAAGTATTTACAGCGTGCCGTAAAGGGCGATACCTCATATTGAGCAACATAACTTTTGAATTACGGCGTTTATAATCTGGCTGTAAGTGAGTTTACTTTGAATATTAACAGCAAAACCTTTTTTAAGTTTGATCCTACACGCGTTCCGAGCCCATGCTTTGTTGTGGATGAAGTGGCTGTTGAAAACAACCTTAAGATTCTAAACCGAGTTCAAGAGGAGTCCGGTGCCAAAGTATTATTGGCACTAAAAGCGTTTTCAATGTTTAGCCTTGCACCGCTTATTACCAAATATTTAAGTGGTACTTGCTCTAGTGGCTTGCACGAAGCATTACTAGGCTATGAAGAATTTGGCGGCAATAAAAAGGGTCCAGAAAATACGGAAGACGCTCACAAAGAAATACACGTATTTTCTGCGGCGTTTACTGAATCAGACTTAAAAGAATTACTCACTTTTAGCGACCACATCGTATTTAACTCGTTTAATCAATGGAATCGTTTTCAACCATTAATTCAACAAGCAAAAGCACTGCGTGAAGCAAAGAATGAAGCAAAGAGTGAAGTAATTGATTTTGGTTTACGCATCAACCCAATGCACTCAGAAGGCGCCGTTGAAATATACGATCCTTGTGCAGCGGGTTCACGTTTAGGTATTCCTTTTGATACCTTTATGGAAAATGCACCAACACCAGAAAGCTTAGTTGCTGCGGGTATTAATGGCCTTCACTTTCATACCTTATGCGAACAATTATTCGAACCACTTGATCGCACTTTGAACGCCGTTGAAGAAAAGTTTGGCGATTACCTGCATCAAATGCAGTGGGTAAACTTTGGTGGCGGGCACCACATAACGCACCCAGATTATAATGTAGATAAACTGATCGAACGCATCAAAGCCTTCCAGAAAAAATACAACGTACAAGTATACTTAGAACCCGGTGAAGCCATTGCGATTCATACAGGTGTATTAGTGAGTGAAGTATTAGATTTGGGTTACAACCAAATGGATCTTGCGATCTTAGATACCAGCGCCACATGCCACATGCCTGATACGTTAGAAATGCCTTATCGCGCTGAAATTTTAGATTTCAGTTCACTTACTCGCACAAACGCGGGTGAAAAAGACGAAAAGAAATACAGCTATCGCTTAGGCGGCCAAACCTGTTTAGCAGGTGACGTAATGGGAGATTACAGCTTTGATCAGCCCTTAAAAATTGGCCAGCGATTAATGTTTGATGATATGAGCCATTACACCATGGTAAAAACATCTACCTTTAACGGTATTGGATTACCATCGTTAGCATTATGGAACTCTGACACCGACGAAGTTAAGGTCGTTAAGCAATTTGGCTATCAAGATTTTAAGCAACGTCTTTCGTAATAGACGCTTGTCCAATGATATTTAACTGAAAAAAATAGTGGAGTCGCCTAAACGGATTTAGGTATTTACGCTAAGTGATTGAAAAATATAATAAATTACACTGAATTAAATAAGCTCCTGTTTAAGCGACATTGAACATAAAGTGTTATCAAATTGACAAAAGCGACAGCTGAATATAGTGTTGTTTCAATTATTAACAGGGATAGTTTTATGATCTTAAAGGAATTTTCCTCCCGTTCGCCTTTCCCGTATATAAGGGTTATGCGACACGCTGTTATAAAACTAGGGATTATCCATATGAGTAATACATTTATTGTCGATTTTTGGGCAAAAATCTTTCAATACTTGGGTAAGATTTCATTCTTTAATTTAGTTCGCTGGATATTTCCAAAATCTAGAACCGGTATCTTTTCCGAGGGTTGGGCACTTACTCATGTATTCTTATCAATCCTTTCAGTACCTGCAGTGTTGTATATAAAAAATGATTATATAAGTTTAATAATTGCAATTTATGCATTGATGAGGGTTTTTGAAGTTGTTATATATCAAATTAATGTGCTTTTATTTGATGAGTATAGAGCAAATAAAGCAGGTAATAATTATGCTTTAAATGGTTATCGAAGGATGATTATTTTATTGATTCAAAACTATTTTGAAATAATTTTTTGGTTTGCAGCTCAATATATTTTTTTTCAACATATTTTTAATTTTACAGTTCAAGGTTCTCATGAAAGTGTCTTAGGTGCTGTTTATACTAGCTTTGTTGTTATGACTAGTTTCGGGTTTTATAATGTGACTCCTCTTGGAGTTCTGGCTTACTCTCTTGTTATTGGTCAAGCAATGATTGGGTTATTTATGACATTACTTAGCCTTGCAAGATTTATTGGAGTAATCCCAACGCCCAAATCAATGGATGAACACGAACAATAGACGTTTTATAACAAGCAATTTAAGTCGAACAAAAACAGTTGGCTCTGTTCCGCTTCACTCCACTATTTTAGCCAACTATTTTTGTCCGCTTAATATGGGCGTTGAACTTCCATGGAATATAGAATTAAGGAATATTGATGTTAGATAAGGTGATTAAGAAGGCCACAGGAGGAATCGATGGATTGGTCGATGACCTTGTCAAATCCGCATCAGATAAAGTAAAAGATAAGTTATCAGAAACATTTTCTTTGCGAAAGCTTTCAGTATTGAAGAAGAATATTGGCAGGGTAGGTAAAGTTAAAACAATACTTGACCCAGATTCAATTATTGACCTTGATAAAATATTTTTTGAGAAGGCTATCACCTTCTCTAATGGTAATAGAGCGAAAAACGTAAGCTTCTTCTCTTCAAAGCATATATTAGTTGAAGGCGGTCCAGGGCAAGGTAAATCGATGTATTTACGCTGGCTGTGTCTCAATGAAGGGAATGGCAGCGCACACATCCCAATCTTTATTGAGTTTCGTAATCTTCGCTATAAAAAAACGCTTAAAGAGGAATTATTTGAGGCAATTAGAGATTTTGGCGTTGATCTTAATGACGACCTTTTTGATTTTCTTGCTAAATCTAAGAAAATTGTTTTCATTCTTGATGGTTTCGATGAAACACCAAACTCAGAAAGGCTTAGAATTGCTCGAGAACTTGAGACAATTGCTAGAACCTATCCAGACTTAAGGATTGTGGTGTCATCCAGACCTGACTCTGGAATGGGATCATCTGTATATTTTGAAAAACTCATCATTAACAATCTTACACACGATTGCCAAGAAGACTTTGTTAGGCACCTATATAGCAATGGTGTTCAAGCTAAGGCAATAAACAATATATTGTCGAGCAATGAGTTTCTGACGGAAGTTACAAACACTCCACTACTTCTAACACTTTTCACCATAACGTATAACGCAAGGCAGTTTAAGCCTGATAGTTTAGCCGAATTTTATAGTTTGATATTTCCCACAATGCTATATAGGCATGATAGGTTAAAAATTGGCTATGAAAGAGAAAGGACGGCTGAGTTAACTGATTATCAAATGCAACGAGTGTTTGAAGCATTAAGTTTCGTCTCTCTTAAAAATAATAAAACGCGTTTCCCTTCTTCTGATTTTAGGTCTTATCTAGAAAGCTCAGCAAAGCTTGAGCGTATTGATGATAATTTAGAAGATAGCCTAATTGATGATATTACATGTATAACGGCCTTGATAATAAGAGATGGCTTTGACTATTACTCTTTTTCACACAAAAGCATTCAAGAATACTTTGCAGCTGTCTTTTTAGCACGACTAAGTGATGATCGAAAAGAAAGTTTTTATTCGTTAATTATTAGGGAATTTGACGAATATAGAAAATGGCAAAACTCACTAGCATTTCTTAGTACTATTGATGAAAAGGATTATACAAAGTACTTTCTTCTTCCATTTAAGAGAAGTGCACTTAATCTTGATGCTAGAAATAAAGTAAAGGTTACATATAAATCTCTTTTAAATATGATAGGGGTGGATTCAAAAACTGAAGTCACTGAAGATGGAGTAATTGAAAAGCTGTATTGGGGAGATACTTCTTACGCCGTAATTTATAAAGAATATTCCGAGTTTACTAGAAATCTTGTGAAAGAATTCCTAGAGCAGAAGGGGGTGAATATAGCCAAGTTTATCAGTTTCTGTGATGTAGAAGAGTTCGAGAAATATCAACACGGAAGTGGTAATTTTGTCTTTTCAATAGACTCTTTTCTAAAGGGGGAGAGCCTTCAAAAAGAAGCTTGTAAGTATGTATCTGACAGGTTTGAGAGGAGTCATTTCATGCTTGAGCTAGATGAAGCAGAAAAAGGCCTTATTGCTTCGGAAAGGGTAGCCGATGAAATATTACAATTTTAGCCTAACAAACGGCTGATGTCGGACTGTTAAGAACTCGGGCTTCGCCTCCACTTTTATCATTCGCAGAGCCGTGAGCTATAAAATTTATTAGAGAAAGCTGTGAATAGTATTAAGGAAGATTTATTGGCAAACAATTTGGCGCCTTGGAGAAAGAAGGGGATATTTATAGTTGTTATCCTATTAAGTATATTTCCCCTTTTTATTACTTATAAAACATCTATTCCTGATGTCAAAGTAACTTTTTGGCAGTTACGGTATTTCATCGGCATTGCTTCTATACAGGCAGTTGCTCAAATATCACTTTGTTGGTACTTCCTAAAAAACAAGGTTCCTAATTACGTAATAACAAGTTTTCTTATTATGGTAATATTTTTTCAGGTAACGTATGGCATAGCTGTGATTTTGGTGTTCAATGCATAGCAATAGGCTCTCAGGGTTTCTAATCATATTGAAAAAGATAATCGAGGGTATAACACTTTCCGCACTTGTTCTTTGGGCCCAAATTTCATTTTCTGAAATATACACATGGGTTGATGAAAAAGGGCGTAAACACTTTGGCGATAAAATACCCGAAAGGTTTCAAAAAAGTGGGGATGAGGTTTCACTTAATAACCTCAATACTATGCTTGCTCCTAAAATTACTAAAACGGAAAATGTGATTTCATTAGATGTGAATGATAATAATGAAGTTGAGAATTCTACTATTAAAAATAATAAAAAATATCCTCAGAAAAATATAAAGTCCCTTCAGAAAAATAGACCATGCGATGAACAGGTGGCTGAGTATCAACGCTCACTTGCATGCTTTAGTCAGTGCCGAAATAGCAATGGTTCGATTAATCGAGCAAAGTGTCCTACTTGCGAAAATGTTGTGCGCCCATCATGCTATCTTAATAATCTATGAGGTTTTGACACTTTCATCACTCCACAATAAAAACGTTAGCTAAACAAGAATATAGATATGGACATAACAATACCCACAGCACTTAAAGCTCTTTCTTCTGGTGGCTCCGCTGGGGGAAGGGTAATCAATATTCGTAAAAGAATATGGTTTCTATTGAGACATGTCAGCAGCTAACTATTCTTTAATTTCTTTCACACTGTTTTAGTAAATTCATTAGGCAAATCTGCTGACGCACCATCATAAACAATACGTCCATCGGTGAGGCGTATGGTGCGAGGACAGCGTGCACTTAGGCGAGGGTCGTGTGTCACGATGACGATGGCGCACTTGTGTTCTACGTTAAAGCGTTCAAATAGGTCGAAGACTTCATCGGCGGTTTGTGTGTCTAGGTTGCCTGTTGGTTCGTCTGCTAATACTAAAGCAGGGCGTGTCACTAATGCCCGTGCAATTGCGACGCGCTGTTGCTGCCCGCCAGATAAACGGTTGGTTGGCTTGTCGGCATATTCGGCTAATCCAACTTCGTTTAATAAATATTTGGCGTATTCTGTTTGTTCTTTGTTGGGTTTACCGAAACGCAGCATTAGTGGCATAAGCACATTATCTATGGCGCTAAACGCGCTGATCAGGTGGTGAAACTGAAATACAAAGCCAATGGATTCGCTGCGCAATTGGGTGCGTTGTTGTTCGCTCATGCCTTGGGTTAGATGCCCTTGAATGCGCAATTCTCCAGATGAATATACATCTAATAAACCCATGCTATTTAATAAGGTACTTTTACCCGAGCCAGAGGTACCCACCAAAGCGACTAACTCTCCACGGCTAACTTGTAAAGATACATCGTGCAAAACATGGTTGGCTAAAGGTGTGCCTTCGTTAAAAATTTTATTGATTTTATCCAGCTGTAAAACAACTTGCTGACCTTTTGCGTGAGTAAGTATTTGAGATTTAGACATAACGAATGGCCACTGCAGGGTCGTATTTAGCAGCGCGTCGCGCTGGCACCATGGCCGCAAGCACGCCGGCAAGTGTGGCAATGAAAATGGCAGATAACATTGTGGATGATTCAAGTCTTATAACGAATAACTTAGCGTCTATCGCGTTGAATATCTCAATCAAGGTGAAGCCAATGAATACCCCTAATAAAGAGCCCGCTAACCCTAGCAGGCCGCCTTGTAATAAGAATACCCGTAAAATTTGTTGTTGAGAGCTTCCCATAGCGCGCAAAATACCAATTTCACGGGTGCGTTGTACCACGCTTACCGCCAATACGCTGGCAATACCAAAGATGACAGACATGGCGACAAATATGCGAATCATTTGAGTTGTCATGCTTTGTGAGCTTAATGCGTTAAGTAGTTGGCCGTTACTTTCCATCCAGCTTTGCACATACAAGCCTGTTAATTTTTGTGTGCGTTGTGCCCAATAGTCAGCGCTGAAAACATCGTCAATTTTAATTTCTAAAATGGTGATACCCCCTGGTAGGTTAAGCAGGGTTTGTGCTTGTTTTAAGCTTGTATAAACATAACGGCTGTCGAGTTCGCGTACGCCTAATTCAAAAATACCGGCAACGTTCATAACAGACTGAAGATTATCACCTGCATCAATACGCAGCTTGTCTCCGGTTTGCAAACCTAAGTCTTCAGCTAGTTGGTAGCCGATTAATATATCACTGGCTTCAATGCTGAATCGTCCGTCAGTTAAATAATCTTTTAAATTAATAATGCCAATATAGCGTTTAGGGTCGATGCCCATTAACGCAACCGAGGCGCGCGCGGTGCCTTTTGTTGCAAAGGCTGGTCCTGAAATTAAAGGGGAGACGGTATTGAATACTGAGTTTTGATCCAGTGCGTCTCGCACCTCTTGCCAGTTATTAATGCTTTGCAAGCGTTGTGCACGAGGACTTTCCATTGCCCAAACGTATTTTCCATCTGGAAATTCTGAAAAATTATTATGTTGCTGAGTTGCTTCAATTCGAATGTGGGCTTGTGTGCCTAGGGTTTTGTCAATGATGTTGCTTTGCAGGCCCATAATTAACGCTGTGATAAAAACAATCACAGCTGCGCCTACGGAAATGGCCACACTGATTAACAAAGTTTGTAGTGGGTTATCGGCAAGAAAGCGTATGGCAATGCGCCATTCAATCCACAGAGAGTTGTGTAAATGTTTAATGCTGTTAACGAATAACATACTGTGCCTGCTCAAAGTGCACGCGAGCGCGCTGGCCATCAGTTAGGTTGGCTGTTTGTACCACTACATCACCTTGGGTTAAGCCAGATGTAATTTCACTGTGAGTCGTATTGCGTAAACCCAATTTAACTTGTACGGCATTAACCGCGCCACCTTGCCAGCGAAAAACCTGTGTTTTCCCGTTAGCGTTAGTTAGTAAATAATCATTGGGTAATACTAAAGCGCTTTCACGTTCTGCGGCAATAATATTGGCAGAAACCGTCATGCCTTGTAGAAAAGTGTGTGACTCATTTGAGGCATCGGCCAGTATTTTAATATGCACATCAATCGTGCCGCGTCCGCTATCAACTGCTGGGGCGATAAAGCTCACTATGCCTGGCACGGTTACTTCTGGCCAAGCATCGGCAATAAGTTGGACGGATTGCTTTAATTTGAGAGGTGCAAAGTTCTTTTCATCCAATGCGACTACGACCTCAAGACCATCGCTTGCCATGCCATCACGGTCTTGGCCATCGCTGCGGGCAATTTCTAATAGTACTTTGCTTGGTTGTACTAGATCGCCGGGTTCAACATTACGAGTTTGTATGCGCCCGGCAAAAGGTGCATAGATACGGGTTTTGGCAAGCTCAGCTTTGGCGCTATTAACACGTTGTTTGAGTAACTGTTCTTCCGTGCTGTTAATGGCCAAAGAATCTGCTGCTAACTGCGAGCGAGTTAATTCTGCTTTGGCATTACGTTCCATATGTTGTGCTTGTTCAGCTTGTTCGATAGGAATCATGCCTTTGTCAGCAAGGGATTCACGACGTCGAGCTTCACGACTGGTTTGGTCTAAATTATCACGTGCTTCTATTAAAGCGGCTTGTGCTTGTGGGCGGCTAACTTTTTGTAATTGTTGTAGCAAGGTTTGGGCTTGGTCTAAGCGTGACTGTAGCTCATCGGGGTTAAGCTCGATGAGTAAATCCCCTTTATTGACTCGATCACCTTCGCGTACATGGCGAGCCAGTACCGTACCGGTAATTTCACTGCCTATGCGGGCTAATGATTGATAACGGACTTCTCCGCTCGCAACAATACGTAACTCAATGGGCATCAGTTCAACCGTTAGCGCAGGTAAAACTGGGCCACGCCATTTTTGCACACCCACCACAGAGGCAATGCATACCACAACAATTATAATTCCATAAACTATGCGCATTTAAGCTCCGCTAACAAATTACTTAAAACAGTTTACTTATACAGACTATCAACGAACTATAACCTTATCTATGTCAATGGTCTTGGAGTTAGCATTATCTTTCTTCTTTATTATACGAATTTTTCATACTCGCAAAAAAACGTCAGATTTAGATACGGCTTTGGTTAGCGTTGAAATTTGGTTTATAGGCATGCGGCTTGTTCATTCACATGTTCAATTGCACCTGCAATATATCCTGGTTCGGTTTGTGAAAATTCTGATCCAATTAATCCCAAATTCAATCTGTTTAATTCTGCTTTAAATCGAGCTTCATCGAAATGTGCATGTTGTGAAGGTTCGTTTATATCTGCTGTTGTCGATATGAATTCATTATTGGCCCAATCAATGTAGTGGGTGTTGATTGGGGATAGTGCGGCTTCACCAAATAACTTTCCTAATTGAGTCACGCAGGCGTTTATTATTTGCTGCTTATCGATCGATTGTCGATTAACTGCGGGTACGCCAATAAAACCAAATAGTGCACAGGTACTTTCAGGATTTTGACCACTGGCGTCGTTGATTTCAACCATGGGGCCAACTCGGCTAAAGCCTTGTCCTGACAATCCTGCGTCACGCCAAAATGGTGTTTTATATTCAGCGACGAATTTAGCTTGTGCAGACATCCAAGTTTGTTGAGCTTGTAGATGTGAGATAAGCGCTTCGCTTAATACACATTTGTCTGATGTTTCATTATTGATAGATGAAAATAATTGAGCTATTTTTCGGGGTGGCATGGCTAGCCAAAGTTGATTGCAAGATAGTTCTCCGCCATGGATGAGCTTTACTTGCCATACATCGTCTTGCTTAGTGATGTGGCTAACAGGGGCGTTTAATAAAACCTTGTTAGTGGGAAAGGTATTTTCTAATGCGGTAATCACCGCGCCCATACCACCGACGACTCGATGAGATAGCATGGCTTGTTGATCTCGGCCTTGCGTAATAGGGCTATTGGGCCCTGCTTGGTACACGTAGTCGCCTTGGGTGTATTGGTTAAAAGACTGAACATTCAACTCTTCTAGTAGGGCTTTAACGCTGTGCTGGTGAGGCCAATACCAAGTAGGCCCCAAATCTAAGCCTTGATCGGTGCTTTGAATACGGCCACCTAAACTAGCCTGCGCCTCAATTAACTTAAAATCTGATCCACGCTTTTCTAAATGGAGTGCCATTACACAACCACTGATACCGCCGCCAATAATCAAATGTTCTACAAAACTCATAATTACACGTCATAAATAATTCATTAGGTGAAGTGTACGTTAGATTGGTCTAAAAGGATTAGTCATAGAAATACAAAAGTGTGTTGATAAATTATTATATATTTCGAAAGCAATTTCCCTTAACCCTGCCTTAACCCCCTCCTAATTATACTGTGTCCAATAATATGAATTAGGCATAGTAAAATGGTTTATTTCAACAAGCTCTCAAGGGCTATGATGTTTGCCACATCGTGTACACTCGCCGCATGTAGCAGCCAGCCTAGCTATCAGGGCAACAGTACAGAGCAATCACTAAAGCAGTATGAAAGTTGGCAATATACGCAAACTGATGCGCAGCAGGTAAATTACCTTACCGATTTGATCAATCTAGCGGGTTTAGAGTCGCTTATTGAGCAAGCGCTTGAGCATAATCCATCATTCAACCAAGTACATGTTGCGCTTAAGCTTGCATATGCTCAGCGTAATGTGGCGGCTGCGAGTCGCTGGTTTAGTGTTGATGCGGATTTTAATGCAGAGCGCTCAGAAGCTGATGGGACACAATACAGTTCATCAATAGACATCAGCTGGGAAGCGGATGTTTGGCAACAAGTAGCTGATAATGTTTCTGCTCAGGATATGAGTATAGAGAGCAATAAGGCGAGTTATCAAAGTGCTAAAGATGCTTTAGTTGCAAGCGTGATTCGTACTTATTTGAATATTGTTCTTCAGCAAAATTTACTTAATATTGAACGCCAACGCTTATTAGTTTTAATCAACAACGAGCAGAGCATCGTTGAGCGTTATCAATATGGATTAGGTGATTTAGAAGCACTAGATACTGCTCGTACTAACACTTCGTCCACAAGAAGCACGATAGCCAGCTACGAAGAAGAGATTGCTATAGCCAAACGAGATTTAACCTTATTAGTTGGCGTAGACAAACTTGATAATCTGGCGATTAGTACAAAATTCCCTAATGTATTAGTGCCTTTAAGTAATTTACCTGAGCAAGATTTAGCCCGCCGACCTGATTTACAAAGTGCTTATTACGATATTAAGTCGAAACGTTATTTAGTCGATGTGGCTTATAAAGATTTACTACCAAGCATTACCCTTTCTGCTTCGTTAAGCGATTTAGCAACAAGCCCAAGCCAAGCATTATTAACCAGCCCTGTATGGACTTTACTTGGTAATTTAAGTGCACCTTTATTTAGAGGTGGAGAGCTTAGAGCGCAAGTTGATATCGCCAAATTAAATGCGGAGCAGTCATTTTGGGAATACCAAGACACTTTGTTAACGGCGGTTAATGAGGTTGAAAATGCGCTTGGGCAAGAGCAGTCACTTAGCAAACAGCAGGGCCACATAAACTCTGCACTTGAAAGCGCACAAAGAAGTTACAACAACTATTTAAGTAAATACCAACAAGGCTTAGTTGATATTTTAGATTTGTTAACTGTGCAAAAACAAATGTACGACTTAGAAGCCCAACTCGCACAAATAAATTACACCCTCTTAACTAATCGTATTAATTTAGGTCTAGCCTTGGGCCTAGGAGCATCGTCATGAAATTGTTATCTCCCACCGCTGTTGTGACTGTTGTTGCTATTTTATGTATTGGTTTAGCGGTTGCTTATAATGGCCATAAAATGGCGGAAAAGAATGCTTCCCCAAAGCCTAAAGTTGCGAAAGTAAGCGCGCCTAGTGTGTCTGTTGTGCAAGTTTTTCCTAATACATATCAAGCTTATGTTAATAGTCATGGAGAGGCGAAAGCTCATTGGGCGCTAACACTTAAAGCACAAGTAGAAGGTGAAGTAACGTCTTTAACTAACGTATTTAAAACTGGCAGTATAGTGACCAAAGGCACAGTGTTGGGGAATATTGATAATACGGAATATTTACAAGCCATCGCGAGTGCTAAAGTAAGTTTAGCTGACGCTCAGTTAGGCCTTCAAGAAGAAAAAGATTTAGGCGAACAAGCTAGGCGAGAATGGAAGCGTTCAGGTGTTACTGAAGATCCTAGTTCGCCATTGGTGTTTAGAACATTACAACTAGTCGCAGCGCAAGCTGCTGAGAATAATGCAGAATACAGTTTGAAAACAGCTTTACGTGATGAAAAAAATACAGAGATTGGCGCTCCATTTGATGCCGTTATTTTATCGAGAGATATAGATTTAGGCAGTTACGTATCTGTTGGCGATACCCTAGCAACACTTAATAGCAGCGACAAAATCGAAGTATTTGTACCTTTAGCGTTATCTCAATTTGAAACCCTTAACCCCAATTTATCAGGGGAGGTTGTATTAAGTGATATTTCCACAGGCATGCAGTGGACGGGCTATATTGATCGGGTAGAAAACCATCTTGATACTAGCTCGCGCCAGCGTAATGTTGTTGTTGCGGTTGATAAGCCCTTTGAACAAACAACACCTCTATTGCCTGGTACTTTTTTATCGATAGAAATTGCCGGTAAAGTTTTGAATAAAGTACTTAAAGTTCCTGCATCTGCCGTCTCCCAAGATGGGCAAATTTGGTACGTAGACGAAAATAATACTTTGGTTAGTGTGATTGCAAATAAAATATTTGAACGTGATGGTTTTGTTTATCTTACGCCGATAGAAGGCAGTGATGTATCAAATATTGTTGTACGTCCGTTGGTCAGCTACCTAAATGGTATGTTGGTTAGCCCGGTAGTTGAGGAATAGAATATGAATAATCAAAATCCACAATTGCCAAGCAGTAATAATCCTCTATATGGAATTATTACTTGGTTTGCTAATAACTCAGTCGCCGCTAACTTACTTTTAATTAGCGTTATTGTGATGGGTATTATGTCATTTTCGACACTTCGAAAAGAGGCATTCCCTAGTCTTGAACCTGATGTGATTTCTGTTTCTGTTGTTTACGACAGTGGTGATGCGCTGCAAGCCGAAGAAGGTATTGCATTAAAGATAGAAGAAGCTCTTGAAACTGTTCCGGGTATTAAACGAATCACTTCTACTTCAAACGCAAGTGGAAGCCACGTAAGTATCGAGAAAATTACGGACTATTCTCTTGATGAATTATTAACAGATGTGAAAAACCAAGTTGATGCAATTAATAATTTTCCGGCAGATGCTGAACAACCTATTATCGATAAAGCTAGGCGACAAGATCATGCGTTAACAATTGAATTATTTGGTGATGCCGATCGTCACACGTTACAAGCTCTTGGTGAGAAATTAAAATCTGATTTACTCGCGAAATCAGGCATTAGTGATGTCGAGCAAGCAGGTGTACTTGACCCGATGATGTCGGTTGAAATTGATGAAGGCAAGCTGCAGGCGTACGGTTTAACAATTTCTGATGTGAGTGACGTTATTAATAATGAGTCTTCTAGCCCTTTATCAACCAGTTTACGTGACAGCAATAAAATAATCCGTTTAAAAGCGGCTCAGCAAGCTTACTGGCAAGATGATTTTGCTAATATTATATTATTAACCACGTCTTCAGGAGCTCAAATAAAACTAGGTGATGTGGCAACTATAACCGATACCTTTTCTGAAGATAGCAACTCACTTGCGCGTTATAACCAAAAGAATTCAGTCGGTATAGAAATTCTTATGGATGATAATAGTGATATCACCACTATTGTTAAGCAAGCTCACGACGTTATCGATGCATGGCACGAGCGTGGATTATTACCCCAAAATATAGAGCTTGAAAGTTGGCATGATAAGAGCGTCATGATCACCGATCGTCTATCGTTACTCACTAAAAATGCGTTAACGGGTATTGCTATCGTATTTTTAATTTTAGCAATATTTTTAAACGTACGTGTTGCGCTATGGGTAGCGGGTGGCTTGCCATTTGTATTTTTTGGTACGCTTTACTTTATGACCGATAGCTATACAGGAATGACGATAAATGAAATGACGACGTTTGGTTTTATTATGGCGCTGGGTATTGTCGTTGATGATGCGGTTGTAATAGGTGAAAGTATTTATACCACTCGAAAAAAATACGGTGATACGTTAAATAATACTGTTCAAGGCACAATGAAGGTTGCAGTTCCTACATTGTTTGGTGTGCTTACAACGGTTGCTGCCTTTGTTGCGCTCTCAAACGTATCGGGACATTTAGGTCAAATTTATGCGCAATTCGCAACAGTGGTGACTATTTGTTTGTTGCTGTCGATGGTTGAATCGAAGCTTATTCTTCCTTCTCACTTAGCGCATATTAATACAACTCGGAAAATCAAATCGGGCTTTAGTGGTTTATGGGGTAAGGTTCAGCAAGGTGCAGATAATGGCTTAAATTGGTTTAGCACTAATATATATTGCAAGGTCATCGAATTTTCATTGCGCTTTAGATATGCCGTGGTTGCGGTTTTTATCGCTTTTTTTATTCTTGTCATAGGTATGCCGATGACGGGTGCGGTAAAAGTTGGCTTTTTTCCAAGTATTCCAGGAGAAACAGTTACTGCTGAATTGGTTATGCAAAATGATGCCGCTTATGGGCAAACAAACAGTAATTTACTCGCCCTTGAAAAAAGTGCATTGCAAGCCGAGATGAATTTGATGGCGAAATTTAATTCTGATGACAATGCATTAACCAGTGTACAGCTACAAAGTAGCAGTGATACCAGTGGAAGTGTAACTGTTGAGCTGATGACTGATGGTGCATTTACATCAACTGATTTTGCTCAAGAGTGGCAACGAATTTCTGGCACACCTGAGGGCAGTAAAAAGTTACAAATACTCGCTACACGAAAAATGGTTGATAACTTTAAAGTCGAATTAAAAGCCTGGGATGATGAAACGGTAATGGCAGCCGGAGCAATGTTCAAAGAACGCCTGCAAAATACTGCTGGCGTAAATGGTATTGATGACAATCTGAATCCGGGTCAGCCGCAACTTAAGTTCACTTTAAATGCGCAAGGGCGTGCATTGGGTATGGATACTGCGAGTTTATCGCAGCAAGTTCTACAATCTTTTGGTGGTGCAATTGTACAGCGTTATCAACGTGATAAAGACGAAGTAAAGGTACGAGTTCGTTATCCAGAAAATGCTCGTAAAACACCTGCCGATATAATGCAATCTCGCATACGTTTAGCCGATGGCACCGTGGTACCACTGGTGAATGTGGCGACTGTAAGCAGTGAATATCAACAGGATGAAATAACTCGCATCGATGGTTTTCGTGCAATTTATTTAAGTGCGCAAGTGGATAAGAATGTAATTGCTTCAAATGAGTTAGTTGACAAATTACGTCGAGAACTAGTCCCTGAACTGAGCTCTTTGTTCCCCAACTTAAATGTTTATTTTGCAGGTGAGGCAGAGCAGCAAAGTGAAACAACAGGTTCAATGAGCACTATGTTTTTAGCTGCTTTATTAGTCATTTATGTATTATTAGCTGTGCCACTAAAATCGTATATTCAGCCTATGCTTATAATGGTAGCGATTCCTTTTGGCATAGTCGGTGCAATTCTAGGACATTGGTGGAATGATTTAACCATTAGTATTTTATCGCTTAATGGTATTTTGGCGCTTAGTGGTGTTGTTGTTAATGACAGCCTATTATTAGTGTCACGATATAATGAATTGGTAAGGGATGATGGCTTAGATACTCATGATGCTATTGTTGAATCATGTACGAGCCGTTTACGTGCAGTGTTACTTACGTCAGTCACGACGTACGCTGGCTTAATTCCCTTGTTAAGTGAAACATCGATGCAGGCCCAGTTTTTGATCCCAGCTGCGGCATCGCTAGGGTATGGTATTTTATTTGCTACGGTGATTACCTTAATATTAATACCAGCATTGTTAATGATTCAAATGGACGCAAAAGACGGTATTAGCAATATGTTAAAATTATTCAGCGTAAAGAATAACGCTCAGGAAACAGCTCCTTAATGATTAGTGTATTATTGGTTGAAGACGATTTAGATCTTGCAGCAACTATTGTTGATTATCTTGATATTGAAGATATTGAATGTGATCACGCTAGCAATGGGCTTATGGGCTTTAACTTAATTCAAACCAATCAATATCAAATGATTATGTTAGATGTAAATATGCCCAAAATGGATGGTTTAACATTATGTAAAACCTTACGTGAACAAGGCATAGATATCCCTGTGTTAATGCTAACAGCACGCGATAGTTTAGATAATAAACTCGAAGGATTTGACGCAGGCAGTGACGACTACTTAGTAAAACCATTTGCAATGAAAGAACTAGTCGCTCGAGTGCAGGTATTGGCAAAACGTAAAAGTGGTGAGGCAAAGTACCTTACCTTTGCCAATCTAAGTTTAGATTTAACACAGCGTAGTATAATGGCAGCGGAGCAGACCTTAAAGTTGTCGCCTATAGCTTTGACAATTTTGGAAGTTTTAATGCGTGCAGCACCAAAGGCCGTTACTCGTATTGAAATTATGAAAACGGTGTGGGGAGAAGATCAGCCGGACAGTAACAGCTTAAAAGTACATATTTATAATTTGCGTAAGCAATTAGAAGCTGCCACCAATCAGGTTAAAATCGAAACGATTCCTAGTGTCGGTTTCGCGATTAAGTTAAATGAAGGCGAGCTCAAATGAAAATAAGAATCAGCCTTAGATTGTATTTTTTTGCCAGTATCGTCTTAGTCAGTTCGTTAATGGCAATTGGCTTTTCGTTGTTAAGTGCAAACTATTTTATTGATGGGCTTGATAAAGGCTTAAAAGGAATCATGTTAGAGCTGTCGAAAACTACAGAGGTAGAAGACGGCCACCCTAAGACAATAGTAGGTTTTAATGTTGCCAGTCGATGGGAAGATTTACCCGAGATAATACAGTCGCGATTTGATCCTTCTATAGAAGTCGGTGTTTTGTATAAAGAAGAAGATAAGGCTTCAATGTTTACATTGCCTGAAAACCTTTTTTTTGTTCTAAATTATCCTAGCCCTGAAGGTGAACCTCGTTATATCTCTCGGATTATGCTTGAGGAAAATCGTCCCAAAATAGAAGACAATATTCAACCTGCAACTCAGATGCTTAGAATTGCGATTACTGGGCTTGCGGCTATTGCGCTATTTTCATTTTTTTTAATTATGTTAATGAAAAAAATAGCTAAACCGATTGAGTCGTTGCGAAATTGGGCGAAGTCGTTAAATCATTCTAACTTGCAGAAAACTCCGCCAGACTTTACTTATAATGAGTTAAATACATTAGCGACGATCATTCGTTCTAGCTTGATTTCGGCTCACGATAGTTTAACGCGAGAGCAACAATTTTTAAGTTACGCAAGCCATGAATTACGTACACCGATTTCGGTTGTTCGTAGTAATGTCGAATTACTCAACCGCTTAAACGAAAAAACACCTTTAACCGAAAAGCAGCAACTTACAGTACAGCGTATTGAACGTGCAGTGTTAACGATGAGTGATTTAACGAATACGCTATTATGGTTAAGTCGACGAGACGAGCAGCAAATAGAATCAGAACCTGTGAATCTATCTGAAGAAATAAATACGTTATGCGGTGAGCTTGATTATTTACTTAGTGGTAAAAAAGTTAAATTGTTAATAAATACCGATGATGAAAATTCGATAATCAACACAGAAGCCACATCTTGCCATATCGTTTTAACGAACCTAATTCGAAATGCGTATCAACATACCCAAGGTGGGGTTGTACATATTACTCAGCATGGCAGTCGTGTTACGGTTATGAACAGCAATAACACCTATTCAACTGAACACATAGCTATGGGTTATGGTTTAGGTCTTCAGCTAAGTGAGAAAATAATTAAGCGCTATGGCTGGGGGTATAATATATACGACACCCCAGAACGATATGAGGTTGTTGTAGATTTTGGTTAATCGCCAATTAGCTCATTATTACCTAACTAAAATAAGCATAAGTACGGTAAAATACTCGGCAATTATCTTTGCTTTGAGCCTTTATTTTAATGACCTCTGATACG
>PAOL01000019.1 GCA_002708475.1 Oleispira sp.
CCAGCAGGTGAATACGCTGAATTGTTGATGAAGCGTGTTACTGAATTTGATTCTCAAGTTTATCTTGTGAACACAGGTTGGACTGGCGGCGCTAACGGTAAAGGCGGTGAGCGCTTCTCTATCCCGACTACTCGTGCNGTAATCAGTGCGATTCAGACAGGTGCTTTACGTGATGCTGAAACTGAAACTCTTCCAGTATTTGGCTTAGAAGTTCCTAAGAGTCTAGACGGTGTTGACGCTAANCTACTTAACCCAACNAAAGCTTGGGCTAANGAAGCNGATTGGGCTGNNGCNGCTGAAGNATTAGCTNNNCAGTTNACNANNAACTTCACTAAGTTTGACGTATCTGACGCNATCNTAGCNGCNGGTCCNAAAACTAAGTANGCATTAGTACANAAATCNTTGTTAATTTATTANCAAGGATTNATCAAAAAAAGCCGCNAATNNCTANGTCTGTTAACGNACTTAGNTANTNGCGGCTTTTTTGTGNCACAAANTNATCCCNCGNNCTNATTCATTNCNNNCTANNCACCATTAGCTCGCTGNAATAAACTAACCTGGTCGGTAAGCACAGGAATNTCCATCGTNGATCGAATATGCAGNTCTTCTCNTATCACTCGTGGCGCATCATAGCTTGACGTTGCTAAAGCCATCACAATTTTCATCCCTAGCTGAGCCGTTTTAAACGGTTTAATTAAGTAATCCGTCNCTCCTGAATCAATTGATGATTGTATTTTATGCAGATCTTTTTTAGTGCTTAGCATAACAAAAGGCATATTCGATAAGGCAACGCTGCCACGAACTGTATGNAAGAGATCAAGACCCGACACTTCATCCAATTGCCAATCAGCAATAATTAAATCAATCGGCTGAACTCGCAGCATATCTATAGCTTGCAAGCCATCTCCAGCTTCAAAGACATAATCAAACCCCTTACTACGCAAGAATGCCGCATGTAATTCTCGCAATGATGGAGTATTCGTNACCATCAATATNCGNTTACGCTTTAAGCCATCAGGAACATCGTCAGAAGTGAATGTTAAGCTCATTTAAATACCTACTAAATATTTAGAATTGAGGTTCAATACAACCACCTCACGTTCACTTAACAGTAGTATAGTATTTGTAAGAGTCGAACTTATTGGCCCACAAGTTACGACAATTTAAGGCAAAGTCATGAGAGCTAGCTTCCTATTTAAACTACCAAAATCTAGTACCCTGAGTATTAGCGTGATCAGCCTTCATAAAATCTCTTTTTATTCTCGAATAACCTACTCAGGGCCAGTATACTCAGGGTAAATTATTATCGATTTTTCAATACGTTATCAAATAATTGATCATTCAAGATCATCGTTATGTTATAGAGAGTAGTTATGGATACCATTTTCACCCGTATCGCCGAAGAGCTAAATATTCGCCCCCAACAAGTACAAGCTTCTGTTGCATTATTAGATGAAGGTGCAACCGTCCCGTTTATTTCACGCTACCGTAAAGAAATCACTGGGGCNCTTGATGACACTCAGTTACGAAGCCTAGAAGAGCGGTTGCGCTACTTACGCGAGATGGAAGATCGTCGCAGCACTATTATCAAAAGCATCGACGAGCAAGGTAAGTTAACCGACGAGCTTAAACNTGACATCCTGAATGCAGATACCAAAACACGCTTGGAAGATCTGTATTTACCTTATAAACAGAAGCGTCGCACCAAAGGTGCTATCGCTATTGAAGCAGGCCTTGAGCCACTAGCAGATTCGTTATTAGAAGATCCAAGCCAAACACCCGAAACATTAGCTGCTGGTTTTATCGACTCAGCAACCGGTAAAGAAAATGGCATCGCGGATACAAAAGCCGCCTTAGATGGTGCTAAATACATTCTAATGGAGCGCTTTGCTGAAGACGCAAATCTTATTAACAAAGTCCGTAACTTTCTTAAGCAAGAAGGTATGCTGTCAGTTCGACTGGTTCCGGGTAAAGAGCAGGAAGGCGCTAAATTCAGTGACTACTTTGAACACGACGAACCACTAAAGAGCGTTCCAAGCCACCGTGCTTTGGCCATTTTACGTGGCCGTAACGAAGGTGTTTTAAGCTTCAGTATCGTCACGGGCGACCCAACAGATAAACTAACGCCTTCTCCTTGTGAAGCCATGATCGCTGATCACTTCAACCTCAAAAATGAAGGCCGCGCTGCCGATCGTTGGTTGCACGAAGTTGTCCGCTGGACTTGGCGCATTAAGTTATTAACTCACCTAGAAACTGAGCTAATGACAAATTTGCGTGAAGCCTCAGAAGAAGAAGCAATTAAGGTATTTGGTCAAAACCTAAAAGACCTCATATTAGCTGCACCTGCCGGCGCAAAAGCGACCATAGGTCTAGATCCTGGTTTACGTACCGGAGTGAAAGTTGCCGTAGTTGATGCGACGGGTAAAGTTATCGATCACGATACAATTTATCCAACACCTCCACAAAATCGATTAGCTGATTCTGCAAAAATCATTACTGCATTAATTTTGAAACACAACGTCGAATTGATTTCGATTGGTAACGGTACGGGTAGCCGCGAAACCGATAAATTCGTTGGTGACATGATCAAGTCGAACCCAGCACTAAAGAAAGTTCAGAAAATTATGGTGAACGAAGCCGGTGCATCTATTTATTCTGCTTCTGAATTAGCCGCAAAAGAATTCCCAAATTTAGATGTGACTATTCGCGGAGCTGTTTCAATTGCTCGCCGCCTTCAAGATCCATTGGCCGAGCTAGTGAAGATCGAACCTAAATCGATTGGGGTGGGTCAATATCAACACGACGTAAACCAAACCCAACTAGCACGTGCATTGGATGCTACAGTAGAAGACTGTGTAAACTCAGTGGGCGTTGACTTGAACATGGCATCCGTTCCGTTATTAACACGAGTATCTGGTTTAAATACCACGATCGCCAATAATATCGTCAATTATCGTGATGAGAATGGTGCTTTCGGTTCTCGTAAAGAGTTAAAGAAAGTCCCCCGTTTAGGTGAAAAAACTTTCGAACAAGCAGCAGGTTTTTTACGCATTCACAATGCCGAAAATCCATTAGATTCAAGCTCGGTTCACCCAGAAGCTTATGGCGTCGTTAAAGAGATTGCCAAGCAATCAGCTCGTGATATTAAAAGTCTTATCGGTGATGGATCCTTCTTAAAAGCAGTTAACGCTGCCCAATATGCCACTGAATCTGTCGGTGAAATTACGATTAAAGATATTCTGACCGAATTGGAAAAGCCCGGTCGAGATCCACGCCCAGAATTCAAATTTGCGACCTTCTTAGATGGCGTAGAAGAAATTAAAGATTTACGTTTAAACATGGTTTTAGAAGGCGTTATCACCAACGTGACGAATTTTGGTGCTTTCGTTGATGTCGGTGTTCACCAAGATGGTTTAGTTCATATCTCTGCCATGTCAGATACCTTCATCAAAGATCCACGTGAAGTGGTGAAAGCGGGCGACATTGTGAAGGTCAAAGTCATGGAAGTTGATGCCGCGCGTAAACGTATCGCACTTTCTATGCGTATGTCAGACGATGCAAACGAGCAAGCGAGTAGCCTCTCTAATAAGAATGGGGCCTCTGGCGAGCGAAACAATCGCCGTGGCAATGGTCGCGGAACTCAAACAACTAAAACCAGCTTTGGCCCAGGTGGATCTAATAGCGGTTCTAGTAACGGTGGCAAAGGAAATAATCAATCTCAACCGCAAAGTGCCATGGCCAGTGCGCTAGCCGCAGCACTTAACAAGAAAAAATAAGCGAAAAACTTACATCAATCACTGTATCATGGGAAGAGTAGGCGGATTATCTTATCCATTTACCTTGTCCGTGGCACAGTGATTACCATATAGCGTACTTACCTACCTCGCTNCATTGCCCTATAATGCAACCAACTTTACGGCTCAAACATTGAGGCACTCTTTGGCTACTCCAACTTATAGCAATCTATTATCGTCACTGCGCAGTCAGAACCAATTATCGTTACTGGGTCGAATTCAACGTGGCATTGAAAAAGAAGGGTTGCGCTGCGAGCCTAATGGTCATTTAAGTCAGACTCCTCACCCACAAGCGTTGGGGTCAGCCTTAACACATCCAAGCATTACAACGGACTACTCAGAATCTTTATTAGAGTTCATTACACCCGTTTTTGATAACGCCAAAGAAACACTTGGCTTTATGCATAATTTGCATCAATACACCTATCAGAACATAAATAATGAACTGATCTGGCCTGCATCTATGCCATGTATTATCGATGGTGAAGAAAGCATTCCAATTGCACAATACGGCTANTCCAATATTGGCCAGCTAAANCATGCNTANCGTCACGGCTTATGGCATCGATATGGACGAACCATGCAGGCCATTGCAGGTATTCATTACAACTTCTCTATGCCTGATGCCTTATGGCCTGCCATGTATCAAGAAGAGAAACAGTCAGAAGCNANNGCNGAACAGNTGAAAGATTTCATCTCAGAAAAATATTTCGGCCTTATTCGTAATTTCCGCCGTAACTCTTGGCTATTGCACTATTTATTTGGTGCCTCCCCTGCAATTTGCAGTTCATTTTTAGAAGGCGAGCAGCACGGTCTCGATAAATTTAAAGAGCACACCCTTTATCTGCCTTATGCCACATCCTTACGCATGAGTGACTTGGGTTATCAAAACAATGCACAAGCTGCACTGGTCGTGTGTTACAACAATATTGAAAACTATGTAAAAACGCTATCTAAAGCCATCACTCAGCCTGTCCCAGCCTACGAAGAAATTGGTTTACAGGATGAAAATGGTCAGTACAAACAGCTAAATACCAGCCTATTACAAATAGAGAATGAATATTACAGTGATATTCGCCCTAAACGCATTGGTAATGGTGATGAGAAACCGCTGCAAGCATTAGCCAATCATGGTGTTGAATATATAGAAGTACGATGCACTGACATAAATCCATTCCTAACCCTGGGGATGGATGAAACACATATTAACTTTTTGGACTTATTCCTGACTCATTGCCTATTCACTGAGAGCCCTTTCGTTGAAGAGGAGGAATTTCAAGTAATAAAAGATAATCAGCACGAAGCTGTTATGCGTGGGCGCGACCCTGAAGTTATGCTCAACAAACAGGGTCAACAGATTGGTTTACGCCAGTGGGGTAATGAGCTTTTAGCAGAACTAGAAACATTAGCAGCCGTGATGGATGAAGCCGCTCAGAGCAATCAATACAGCGACGCATTAGCAAAACAGCAAGCTAAATTAAATGACTGCTCTCTCACGCCTTCTGCTCAATATCTATCGAGAATGAAAGAAGAAGATTTAGAGTTTTCTCAACTAACGCTTAAATTGGCACAAGAAAGAGCCGCTGAATTTCAGCAGCCTATAAATGAAGCGCTAAATAAAGAAATGCAGCAGCAAGCACACCAAAGTTTAATACAACAGGCGGAAATTGAAGCCGGTGATCAAATTGATTTCACGAGCTTTTTAAAACAATATCTTACTCGTTAAAGCATTTGCTTTAGAAAAATAAAAACGGGCTATCGATTGATAGCCCTTTTTATTTTTCAATCATGTTTGAATTTTCTAGTTTTGTACCACAAAGTTCTCGAAATAAAGATCATCAACCATCGGTTGGCCTTCTAACTCACTCATCAAAGCCCTAACTTCATCTAAAGCGACTTTACGCAACTTCTCACGCCCAGTACTGGAGTTCACGATATCGCCATCTTGAGCGGTTAATAAAAATACAAGATTATTACGTATATAAGGACGATGACTCGTTACAGCCCCTGCCGCTAAAGCGCCATATACTTTAAGCGCGATTTCTGTGCGTAAATATTTCATTCGCCCAGTGTTTCCATAATTAACCACAAAAGCGGGGGTTAAATGGATATACTTAATCTCGCTACCACCCTCAACGCCTTCTTCGGCCTGAGTGATGCTAGTCAAAGAAAATACGATTAATCCTGCCAGTGGCAGAAGAAATTTGAACATATTGGTTACTCCTAGCTCTAATAGCCATCATGTGATATTTAAAAACATTTGATATCTAAAGAATAGAACACTATTAACAATCAGAAAGAAGAAAGGACAAAGAATGCGCATTAACCTTAAAATGCTGTGCCTAATTGGCTTTATAACCTGTATCGCGTTATTAGCCAGCGCATATTATTTCCAGTTTGCTCTAGAAATGGAGCCCTGCCCACTATGTATAATGCAGCGAGTCGCAACCTTAATGGTCGCACTCGGTTGTTTAGCTGGAGTTTTTCTCTCTGAAAAACCTCTAGGGCTACTAATAGCTTCTATCTATACTCTATTGTCTTCGTTCTTTGGGATATACCTATCCCATCACCATAACTGGCTTCAGAACCTTCCCGCAGATCAGGTTCCGTCTTGTGGCCCCAGCTTAGAATACATGCTCGACGCCTTTCCTATAATGGAAGTCATAACCGTATTACTACGTGGCAATGGTAATTGTGCTGAAGTCTCTTGGAGCTTTGCAGGCCTATCAATGCCAGGTTGGCTGCTTGTTTTCTTTGTGATTTTTGCAGTTNCTTCCANTTTTGGTATTTATACAGCTTTAAAAGCACGGAAATAATTTCAATAGACGCGATTCGATCAATTGTATGAGTCGCGTACAACCTCACACTGCCCGCAGCCCCATCATGCACAAATATGCCAGTTTGCAAGCAAAAAAAATGAAAAAACTTGCTTGCAACCAGAGACATAGCCTGACTATATTGGAGGAATCAGAATTAAGAAGAATAAGGATTTGGGGTATGTTGGAAGGTTGCAAAACAGCACAAGAGCGTTGGGGCGGGGTACATAAACTAATTGACGGTTGGCTAAATGAACGTCAAGACGTTATCGTACTTTTCTGCGGTATTAACACCTTAAAACCTTTTTCGCCGCGCGAAACACCGGTTTCGATTAAAATTCAGGCATTCTGTCAAATACTGATGGATTATTGCTCTGCTGGACACTTCGAAATTTATCAGCAGTTACTAGAAGAAGCCAAGCAGTTCGACGATGGCGGCACAGAACTGGCCAAACGCGCTTATCCAGTACTCGAAGAAATGACCCAACAGTGCGTCGACTTTAATGATAAATACGATACCGCTGAACATTGNATNGAAAANATTACNGATNTAAGTAAAGATCTTTCAGATCTTGGTGAAATGCTAAGCGAACGTTTCGAGCTTGAAGATCAACTGATCGAAAAGTTGCACAACGTTCACCGCGAGCTTGTTGCAAGCTAATATAAAAACCCAATTAGCCTCAAGCTAAAATTGAACTAAACTGACTTCATACACGACCATTTTTCAAGGATGGCTATGAAGTCAGTACCATTNTTAATCTCTTCCTTATTATGCAGTAGTTTACTACTTACCGCTTGCGACACAGGTAAAAAGCCTGAGAAGTTTGATGATCTCACGAGTCAGGGTGCCTACTCCTTTTGTCTTAACCATGATGCAACCAATGCGTTTGTCGGCTCCATCCATCACGGAGGTAGTTTTTGGCGCATACAGCCTTTTGATCGACTTTATGACTGGAACCATCAAACTGATAAAAACAGCAATATAGTTAGTTGTGATTTTTCTCCTGAAGGTAACTTTGTTGCCACTACCGATAATCGCACGATTGCTTTATGGAACACGAAAACAGGAGAAGCCATCTGGCTATGGAATGCTCCTGGCGATATTCACAACATCAGTTTAAGTCCCAATGGTCAATATGCCCTGCTTGCAATGGCTGACTATACCGCGACGCTGTTCGATATAAAAAATGGAGGAGTTAAGCGCACACTAAGACACGAAGGTACTGTGCTCGATGTCAGTATAGACAATGAAGGTAAGCTGGCAGCAACTGCCAGTGATGATTTAACAGCCCGAATATGGAGCCTAGATAGTGGAAAAGAACTTCAGCAGTTAAAACATGACAACCAAGTACGCACTGCTGAAATATCTCCCGATGGCCGCTTTGTTTTTACATCAGCATTAGGAGATCCTGGGCGCTTGTGGGATACAANAACAGGCAGGGTGCTGAAAAAATTCCCCATTAATAGCGGCTTTTATAGCAGTGCGCGCTTTAACGATAATAGCACAATGCTATTAACAGGAAGCAGTGCAGGTAAAATTCAATTATGGCAAAGCAAAACAGCAAAACTCAAAGAAGCTTGGCAGGCGGTTCCTAGAAATCAATGGGTAAGTAGCAATGTGCTTATTGAAGATGTCGCTTTTGCTAAACGCGGCTATTCCGCTGGAGGATCCAATGGGCGAATTTTTTATTTAAAATAATCCGCTCATATTCTATTTTCACAAACAAGGCATTCAGTTAACGACTCTGTGTCGCATTATCGATTGCCTTTTTTCTATCATCCATTACTTGTTGTAAGTTGCTAACATCTTCTAACATTTTCGAAACNTCTTCAAAAGGAACCGTCATAGGAAGAGGCATTGAAGCCGAGTCTTTTTGTACATCAATTTCATTTGTCGGACCTTCTATTACTTCTTCTTTTTCTACCCTCAAACCTTGAATCAGATTTGCATTAGTATTTACTGTGACCGTTTCGATATTCTGACCCTCTTGAGGTTGATCTGAATAGTGCCAAGTGCCATTCTCATCCTGCCATTTATAAAATGACTGACTACTATTGATACCCGACCCTATGCTACTAGGCACTTTTGAATCAACCGAGAAAAGATCCCACGGGGATTCTAAAAAAGGTGTGCCGTCAGGTTTTTTGAGTACCATCGGTCCTGCAAATGCAATCGCTACCAATACCAACATTATAAAAATAGGGCGCTTCATCCATGATTTCCTTCTGTCTATTCAAACTCAAGCTATTATAGCCTATGCTTAGTCTAAATAATAAATTGACACTGGTTAATACTTTAAATGGACGATAACACCGTGAGTCATAAGCAGGCCGTTACGCACAGTCCTAACGCTCGAATTGTTAGCCAAACGCAACCCATACGTGTGCTTGTTGCTAATGCAAAAGGCGGTTGCGGAAAAACAACAATGGCNACNAANATAGCCAGTTATTTTTCTACCCAAGGAGANNCAACTGCAATCATCGATTATGATCCNCAAGGATCAAGCATTGANTGGTTATCTGCACGAGATCCNCACNTNGCAAAAATTGANGGTGTNGCNGCNTATCANANTCATAATCCAAANTCGACNCGNAGNTANACNTTNCGNGTGCCTTCGAATACTTCTCGAATTGTATTAGATACACCCGCTGGATTAAGTGGGCATNTTTTATCTGACATGATTCAAGCNTCTGANTTNATTATTATTCCNGTGATTCCATCNTCAATTGATATTCGAGCCGCAACAGGATTTATTCGCGACGTATTATTAAGCCGTTCATATCGGGCAAATAAAAAACCGATTGCTGTTGTTGCGAATCGAGTTAAAAAAAATACCCTCGTCTATCAAAAGCTTGAACGCTTCCTTAACAGCCTTAATATTCCATTTATTACTTCATTTAGAGACACTCAGAATTACGTAAGGGCCTCTGAACATGGATTAGGTTTAGCAGATTTCAAACAACGAGATGTTAAAGACAAACTTGAATGGAAACCGATGCTTGAATGGATTGAGCAACAAATTGCTTCAAAACAGAAAAAATAAAAAGTTTTTTAGCTAAAAACTAATTTAAATTCTATTTCTCGCCTAAAATTAATGGATAGTAATGTGCTTCTAAGTATAATTACGCAGTCTATTTTATGTCAGTCCTCGAGGAAATCCCATGGCCGCTCGCAAAACCACAGCTAAAAAACCAGCCGCAAAGAAAGTTGCTGCTAAAAAAACAGTAGCTAAAAAAGCTCCAGCTAAAAAAGTTGCTGCTAAAAAAGCTCCAACTCCTAAAGTTGTATTAAGCCCAGTCGCACTATTGCAAAAAGAAATTTCCGCATTAGAAGTTAAACTGGAAAAAGCGCGCCAGAAAATGAGCACTGATGCAGCCAAAGCATTAACCAAAGCTAAGACAGCTCAAACTAAAGCTACCGCAGCTTTAACTAAAGCAAACGCTGCTAAAAAGAAAGCTGCTGATAAAGTTAAAGCTAGAAAATCTGCTGCTACAGTGAAAGCTCTTGAAACTGCCAAAACAAAAGTTGAAGTTGCTAAACAGACTGTTGTTGAAGCTAAAGAAAGTTTTGCAGCTGCTAAAATAGCTGCGGCGACTGCTAAAGCAGATGCTGCTGCAGCAAAAGCAATTGCTAAAGCTGCTGCTGCTGTAGAAAAAGAACAGCAAAAGGCTGCGGCTGTTGCTGCGAAGAAACAAGCGGCTGCTGATAAGAAAGCGGCGACAGCTGCTAAGAAGAAAGAAGCGATTGCTGCAAGAAAAGCTGCTGCTAAAGCTAAAAAAGCTGCGACTGCTGCTAAACAAAAAGAAGCTGCTAAAGCTAAAAAAGAAGCTGCTAAAGCCAAGAAGATCGCTGCTGCCGCTAAGAAAAAAGAAGCTTTAGCTGCTAAAAAATTAGCCGCTAAAGCTAAAAAGACGACTGCTAAAAAGGCTCCTGCTAAACCAGCTAAGAAAGTAGCTGCTAAAAAAGCTCCTGCCAAACCAGCTAAGAAAGTAGCTGCTAAAAAAGCTCCTGCCAAACCAGCTAAGAAAGTAGCTGCTAAAAAAGTTCCTGCTAAACCAGCTAAAAAAGTAGTTGCTAAGAAAGCTCCTGTTGCTAAGCCTGTTCCAGTAAGTGCACCTAAGCCAACACAGTCTCTAGCAGGTGCGATTCACTCTGCTGCAGAAGCTAAACCAGCATCAGCTGCACCTGTGGCCGCTGAAGTTAAGCCAACAGCTCCAGCTGCTGGTAGCTTGTTCTCTCAAAACGAAAACAAGTAATAGCAAACGTTTTTAAGTAAACACTTGCAAGAAAGGCCGAGCGGCCAGCCCTAACAAGGGTTGGCTACTCGGCCTTTTTTTTGCCTGTCGATTCCAGGTTAGCGCCTAAGTAACGGATACAAACCGCTAACCTGTTGTTTTATGCAATGTAATTCGCTATAACACATCGACTCCACTTTATAGATCACAGAATTTACAATCATGAATAATGTACGCACACACAAGCCACGTCCAATGGTTGATTTGGTCGTTAGTATCATTTTACCGTCAGCCATACTCATGAAGTTGAGTGGTGAGAATGATCTAGGCGCAAGTGGCGCCCTAATTACTGCTCTCGCTTTTCCTCTTGCGTGGGGGCTTTTCGAGTTAATCAAATATAGAAAATTTAATTTTATTGCTCTACTTGGCCTAGTCAGCGTACTACTAACAGGTGGTATTGGTTTATTTGAACTTGATACAAAATGGCTAGCCATCAAAGAAGCAGCCATTCCATCAATCATAGGGATTGCTGTGCTCATTTCTACCTTTACACCGTACCCTCTGGTAAAAGCATTACTTTTAAACCCCGAAGTTATGGATGTAGAAAAGATTCACCTAAAGCTGAAAGAACATAACAGCACTAATATTTTTGAAAAGCGTTTAGTAACAGCAACTTACCTCATTGCAGGATCGTTTGCCTTCTCAGCAGTTATGAATTATATCCTTGCCAAGTGGCTAGTCATTAGCCCTGCTGGCACTCCTGAATTTAATGAAGAACTTGGTCAGCTAACGCTGTATAGCTATCCCATGATAGCTTTACCCTCTATGGTAATGATGATCGGCATTTTTTATTACTTGTGGCGAACAATTCACGATTTAACAGGACTTAAACTAGAAGAGGTTGTTGCTTCTAATAAATAAGTGTTAGCTTTACTTCACTGATAAGAATGACATTAATTTGAACATACCTAGGCATAACCACGCTGCCGCTCTTTAGCAGTTTTAATAAGGACAGACTTATGAACATAGATAAAGCAAAAAAGCGCATCGCGAAAATTCTTAAAAAGGAAAACAAAGGATATCCTAAGATTTCTTTAGAGTACTTTGGAGAAACTGCGGAAATTGCATCACAGGTTGTTGTAACATTCACTCTAGAAGAAGGCAGTGAGCCACAAGAACAAAGAATAACGAGCAAAGTGGATGCTCGCGAAGACGAAGTTATACAGTCTGTGCTTGTAAAAATTATTGAGCGTTCAGAAGCCAACTCTGTAATTGCGATTGAAGGAGTTACTTTAATCTAATAAAGCAAACGCAATTAAGTGAAGCCGTTTTAAATAAGCATATCCTGATAGCATCTGAAAGACTGCATCAAACTATCGGGATAGCTACTTTGTGCTATATTTAATAATTATAAACTTATTTACTGGCCGCAAATTGACCCCATTAAAACGCCTAAGCCCTTTTGTATTATTGCTGCTTTGCTCCTCTTGGGTGTTTGCTGAAGACGTTTCTATTCATCTCAAGTGGTATCACAAATTTCAATTTGCTGGCTATTATGCAGCCCAGCAGCAAGGCTATTTCGCCGACGAAGGCTACAACGTCAACCTTATAGAGGGTGGCCCAAAAGCCAATCATTTACACCAATTAATTAATGGCACTAGTGAATATGGAGTTTTAGGCAGCGAAGCATTGAACTCGCTAACCCTTGGCTCACCCATCATTATAGTGGCCTCCATTTTTCAACATTCTCCAGAGATATTAATGGTGCTTAAATCAAGCAACATTAAATCCATTAGCGAGTTTAAGGGTAAAACCCTTATGCTGCCGAATAGTAATATCGCTGGGCAAGTTGAAGCCATGTTATTAAAAAATTCAATTAAAAACGAAGATTATCGCAAATTGAGCTATGACGGAGATGTAAATCACCTTATTAACGGATCTGCATTTGCTATTTACGGCTACATCAGTAACGAACCTAATCAGCTCCTTCAAGCTGGACACGAAGTCGATATTTTTAGGCCTCAAGATTACGGCATCAATTTTTATGGAGATAGCTTAGCGACTACCCAAGCTGAGCTAGATAACAACCCAAAGCGGGTAGCCGCAATTCGTCGTGCAGTTATTCGAGGCTGGAATTACGCACTTATTCATCCCGAAGAAATCATTACTTATATAATGAACCTTCAAACTAAAAACCCTAAGCCTTTCAGTCTTCAACAACAACAATATGAGGCAGGAGCGACTATTGACTTAATCGATACCAATAGCGTCCCACTGGGTACCTCAAGCCCTGACCGCTGGGCTGCAATGTTTGATACATATAATGAAGTAACAGGGGGCCAAGCTATTTTCACTCCCAGCGTTATATATAATGAATTTCATCAAGATCAAAGTTGGTTGAAGTATATACTGATTCTTCTTATATCTGCCTTTATCATCATTACTGCTATGTATACTTGGAATAGGGCATTAAAACATAAACTAGAAAATGCGATTGATAGATTAGAGAATGCCACTTTCAAAGATGTATTAACGGGACTTAAAAACCGATCATCTATGATGCTTAATATAGAAAAGTACCGCTTAGAGCACAGAAGAGGCCTATACCTTGTTTTAATCGATATTGCTGGCTTGCAAAAGATCAATAAAGACCACGGTTTACAAAAAGCTGATCTTCTAATACAGCAAGCAGCTAGATTATTAGCATTACATGCATCTAAATCTAGCCAAATTTACAGCCTGTATGCTGGTAAATTTGCTATTACTGCTAAAGCAGAGAATTTCAAAGATCTAGAAGAAAAGGTTAATAATTTAATCAGTAAGATTACTCAAGAGAATGAGTCTATTGTACTTCGTGCTGGAGCAGTGAACCTTGATTTCAGCTTAGACAATTCAACGCTCACGACAAGAGCAGAGTTAACCTTACAGCACGCAAAAGAAACCCAATCATCAAAGCTATCATTTTTTAATCTTTTAATTCTCGAAAAAGCTAATCGTAATGAAGCTTTAATCGCGGAGGTTATTCAAGGCATAGAGCACCAAGAGTTCATTGCATATTATCAACCTAAAATTAATTACCTTACCGGTGAGATTCAAGGCTTAGAAGCTTTAGTTCGTTGGAATCATCCAGATAAAGGTATTTTAGCTCCTGGTAAGTTTCTATCCATCGTTGAGCGTAACCCTAAAGTAATGATGCAGTTAGAAAGGGCAGTAATAAATGCAATCCTTTCAGATGCAAATGCATTGGTATCCTACTTTAAAAAGAATTCTGGATTTAGGTTATCAATCAATCTATCTCCAATTTTGTTTACCCAACCATCTTTAGTTCAAGATTTATTATCTAGTTGCCAAAAGTTCTCTGTAAATCCTGAAAACGTGGAGTTTGAACTCACTGAAAGCTCTATGTTAGAAGATCTTGATTTGGCGATCGGCATCAGTAACCAACTTCAACAAGCAGGATTTCATGTCGCATTAGATGATTTTGGTACCGGCTATTCATCCCTGTCTTATATACAAAATCTACCTGTTAACGTTATCAAACTCGATTATTCCTTCGTTAAAAAAATTCCGAAAGACATACGCTCAGGCTTTGTTGTTGAGCATATTATTTCACTCGCACATAAGCTAGGATTGATCATTGTCGCAGAAGGTGTTGAAGAGGCCGATCAACTACTTTACCTCGGTAATTTAAAAGTCGATATGATTCAGGGCTTTTTCTTTTTTAAACCAATGCCTCTCGACGAAGTATGCCAATTAGATTTAACCGTCAATAATTACAAATAATACTGAGACTACATGTCCGACTTTTCTGTCATAAGCCAAAATTTTAAACAATTCGTTTTATCCGATGCCGATACGAGTATGGGCTTGGGGGATAATACTTACCTTGATCAACTATCAGATCCTAGCCTAAGTCATTTAAAAGAAAATACCGCCCAAGCAAAAGCCTTATTAAAAATCATTGATACTTGCTCTACTGAAGACTTTAATCAGCAACTCGACCTCGAATTAATGGCCCGCTATTTAAAGCAACAAATATTCTTTGCTGAACTGGAGCAGGATGGCCAACTTCAACGCTGCCGTAAACCAAGTGGCGTTGACGGTATTAGTGAAGGCATATTCCAACTCTTCGTCAATGACGACAGAAGCGCCGAGTTGCGTTTAAACAATATTCTATCTCGATTGCAACAAGCTCCTGCCTATTTACGCATTGAGGCCAGTGTTATTACTCAACCAATTAAACGTTGGCGTGATGTCGAGTTAGAGCAAGGCGACGGGTTGCCAGATTTATTTAGGACTATTCAAAACTGGGCAAAAGAAACCGATTATCCAAAGCAAGATGAACTGAAAAAAGCAATTGAAGCCTGTAATTCTGCTTTAGATATTTACCTGAATGACCTAAAAACTCGAGAATGCTTAATCGGTTTTCAGATTGGAGAAGACAAGGTTAATGAATTATTAGCTCTGCGTAATATTCAACAATCCCCTGCCGAGTTAATTCAAATGGCCCGTAGTTTCATGACTGAAACACAATCGCTATTAAGCACTTTGAATAAGCGCCTGTGTAAAAAGTATGGATTAGGAAATACGACGGATGAGCAACTGCATGAATTTTTGAATGAGAAGTTCGCTGCTAAAATCAAGAATGGAAAGCTAAATTCAATCTTAGATTATTACTCTGCACAAATTCAATCGATTAATGAATTCATTGAAAAACGTCACTTGTTTGCTCTGCCCGCTCAACAAGAAATTCGCCTTTTACAAACTCCTAGTTTCTTAGAACCCGTGATACCAGCGGGTGCAATGTGGCCTCCTTTAGCACTACGTCCAGGTAAGAAAACAAGCTTGGTTTATCTAACCCTTAAAGAAGATCAACTGGCCGAACATACCGAGCTTGGAATTCCTGTAATGATGATTCATGAAGGTATTCCGGGGCATCATCTACAATTCGCGACTGCCGCACACCATTCTTCTTTTATCCGTCGTATTTTCTCAGCTAACGAACATGCCGAAGGCTGGACGACTATGTTAGAAGATTACATGCTGGATGTTGGCTACATAAGCGATGAACTTGTCGACGAAGTTCGCTTTATTGCTAAGCGTGAAATGTCTCGCTTGGTGGCACGTGTTGGTATTGATTTATATTTCATGACTGGTAATCGCGATTATTTAAACGTCGGCTTAGAACTGGGGTTTGAAACTTCTAATGGAAAAGAAATTGGATACAGCGACGATGTTTTTGAAAATGCCGCTAAGCTATTAAAAACAGCCACAGGATTTACCGATGGTCGCGTACAAGCTGAGCTGAATTGGTACAGCAGCGAACAAAGCTATCCTCTAAGCTACCTCACAGGCAACCGTTTAGTCTGGCAGTTAAAACAAGACATCCAATGCCTCAATAAAAAAGAATTATCACCACTAGAACTCGATCAAGCGTTTCATAAAGTGTATCTAGAATCTGGCTGTATGCCCGTCGAGAATTTACGTTCGGTATTTCGGCATGAGGGGTTTTTATAGCAGCACCTTATTGATTTATTTAACTACTAACAACAAATACAATTGCGCATGATTATCATTTAGATTATTATTCGCCGAAATTAATTCGGATGATGATCATATGCTCATTAAAAAATACCTCCCCCTAAACACCCTAAGCCTAGGATTGTTATTAACAAGTTCTATTATGTTAACTGCCTGTGGCGGAGATTCTACTGATTCAACAGCCCCTTCTATCAGTAACCTTCACCCTAATAGCAACGCAGTAACACAATCAAGACAAGTGATTATCACTGGCCAAGCTTCTGATGATGTTGAATTAGAATCCGTTGTGATTATGAGTGAAGAGCAATCTATTACTGCCGAGATAAATGATGGTAGTTTTAGCGCAACCCTTGAAGCATCAGCAGGACAAAATACTTACTCAGTGATTGCAACTGACATTTCGGGCAATGAAACATCTAGCGAAGAAAGCTTTTACTTTGGTGCACAAGCAAGTGCTGGCGGAGCTCATTCTGCCATCATTAAAAATGAACGCATCTATGCTTGGGGCCGCAATAATAAGGGCCAAGCTGGAATTGGCGCCATTACGACGATAAACGATGATCCAGAAACGGCTAGTGCTGCTCATCCCACTACTCCCACTTTAATTTCTGTTCCCTCTGATACCAGTAGCCTAATAGATAGCGAAGAAACGCACTTTGTGTCATTGGCTTTTAATCAAAATGCATCTTCTGCACTCGATGTTAATGGCCAAGTTTGGAGTTGGGGTGATGGCGATGACGGACAATTAGGACTAGGCATTGCCGACGATGATCTAGTTGATGAAACAAACTATACCAGCCCGCAAAAAATCGAAAACTTATCCGATATTGTTTCTATCAGCCGTGGTTACGATCACATGTTACTGCTCAAGTCAGACGGCACCGTTCTCGCTTTTGGAGACAACTCAAATGGACAACTAGGAGATGGCAGTAATTTAGACCAGGATACGCCGGTTGAGGTTGCGGGGTTAACGAACATCGTACAAATTTCTGCAGCGGTTAGCTCTTATGCTATTGATACAGAAGGCCGTCTGTGGGCTTGGGGAAAAAATAACTATGGCCAATTGGCTAACGGCGTAAGTGATAGCGATGTGCATAGCACGCCAACAGAAATTAATATTGGCGAGCCTGTCATCAATGTTGCCAGCGGTAAAGGCCATACACTTGCTCTTACAAGTTCCGGACAAGTTTATGCTTGGGGATTAAATGCCAGCAGTCAAGTAGGTATGAATCCAAGTGATGCTAGTGACGAAGATGAAGTTTGGGATAATTATGTTTTAACCCCAAAACTTTTACCTTGGTTTGATGACGTTGTAGCTATTTGGGCTAATGGTAATCAGAGTTTTGCTCAGCGCAGTGATGGTCAAATTTATCCTTGGGGTCAAAACATGTTGGGCACATTAGGCATCGAAGAAGATGGCAATGTCGCTGAACCTGTTAGTCCAATTTTAGAATTAGAAAATGTAACTGATTTAGGGAATGGCGCACTTCACACACTTGCCATTCGTAATGATGAAGCTGTTTTTGCCTGGGGTTGGAGCTTTGAAGGTTCACTAGGCGGCGGCGAAAGCGTTGCCAATCTTTGGACATATAGATTGCCATTACTGGTATCAATGCCAGAAGACTAAGGCTGTTAGTCTTATTTCAATCAATTAATCACACTGCGTATTTTATCCTGTGCTAGATAAAGTACGCAGTTTAGTGACACTAAAATCTCCCAAATATTCTAATAGATTTCCATGATTAAAAACTTTCATTTATTAAGTGCTGCAATTATTTTATTAACCGGCTGTGATTTAACAAGCCAAGATAGCGACGCATCTTCATCAATTAATAAAGCTACCATCACTTGGCAACCCAATGCCGGTAATGCAACTGCAGACTTTGACCCTGATCTCCCTTTCCTTCAATTTATTCCTGAACTTGACTTAGCAGAGCTAACCAACGCATCACAAGGCAGAGAATTATTTATTGCCGAATGGGATGCAGCTCCAGGCTCTAGACCATTATTAGATGGCTTAGGCCCACTCTCAATTACTTCAGCTTGTAGTCAATGTCACTTCACATCCGGNAGAACGCCAAGTTTAGAAGCTAATGGTGAAGTCGGCCTAGGGTTACTATTTCGCTTAAGTGACTCACTTGGCAATCATGATCCTTATTACGGCGGCCAACTTCAAACCGCTGCAACAACTGACAATAGCGAAGGCTATGTAACTTGGGAATTTGACGATTTAAATAAACCAGTATTTACCTTAACTACTAATTACGTTGCACTTACAGACGGCATTAATTTAGGGCCAAGATTATCGCCACAACTTGTCGGCATTGGTTTATTGAATTTAGTATCTGACGAAGATATTTTAACGCGTGAAGACGAAAATGATTCTGATAACGATGGCATTTCTGGACGCGCACATTGGCGTACAGTCAATGGCCAGCAAGTATTAGGTCGCTTTGGTTGGAAAGCCATGCAACCATCATTAGAGCATCAAAGCGCAGGCGCTTTACAGCAAGATATGGGATTAACAACCAGCTTAAATCCTACTGAACCTTGCACATCACTCCAGACTGTTTGTGATGAACAAGCCAGCGGAGGCAGCCCTGAAGTTTCGGATAATTCATTAGCTGCAATTAACGACTTTTTAACCTTGCTCGCGGTGCCCGCGAGACGTATTGATGACCAACAAGAATTCGATCAAGGCTCTCAAGTATTTGATGAAATCGGCTGCGCTAAATGCCACCAGCCAACATTAACGACATCCAACTCCAGCGCATATCCATTATTAGCCAACCAGCTAATCTATCCCTATACCGATTTACTACTGCATGATCTAGGTGAAGACTTAAACGATCAAGTTAAAGAAGGCGATGCAAACCCACAAGAATGGCGCACACCACCTTTGTGGAGCTTAGGTTTAGTTGAAGCAGTTGAAGGCTCTCGTTTCTTACACGATGGCCGAGCAGCCACAATTGAAGAAGCCATCCTTTGGCATGGCGGCGAAGGCTTAAACGCAAAAAATAATTTCGAAGCATTATCCGATACTGAAAAACAAAAACTATTAAGTTTTTTACGTTCGATTTAACATTTGAAATAAAACAGCCTTATAATTGTCTTTAAGAAATTATAAGGCACCACAATGACAATATTAACTTGGTTCGATCTTTTATGGTGTCTAATACCCATCGTTCTAGTATGCGGTATTTACATAGCATGGAAGGGAAAGCCTAGCGAAATCATCATTGCTGTTTTACGCATGGCGGTGCAGCTAGTTGCCGTCGGTTACGTTTTAATAAGTATTTTTGAAAACCCGTCACCTTGGACCAGTGCCATCATCGTTAGCATCATGCTATTGGTTGCCGCATGGATTGCTGTTCGCCCCGTGCGCCATCACAAAGGGTATTTACCTGCAGCACTGATTGCTCTAGGTTGCTCCGTCGCTTTACACCTATCCATTACTCTAATATTTGTACTTAAAGCAGATAGCTGGTTTCAACCACAATTATTAATCCCATTAGCAGGCATGTATTTCGCCAATACAATGAACGCCATTAGTCTTGCCGCTGAACGTTATCACAGTGAATTACAAAATAATCAACTCGCAGACAACGCTCGTTTAACTGCGTTCCATGCCGCTATGATTCCACAAATTAATAGCTTATTAGCGGTTGGTTTGGTTGCCCTGCCAGGTATGATGACAGGACAAATTCTTTCAGGAGTGTCACCATTAATCGCTGTACGTTATCAGATTATGATTATGGCAATGATACTGGGTACTGCAGGCCTTGGTGCGGCTTTGATGCTATGGCTATTAGCTAGAACTAACAAGCGTTCAGTTACCTGAACGCTTGAGAGCTAATATTCAATTTGGTTTAGATTTACCCAATCTACTTTTTTACCTTCAATCCAATAACGGAATAGTTTTTCAATCGTTTTATCTTTCTGTTTCATACTTATCCAATTTCTTAGAAACAATTCAAACTCAAGGTCTCCCTTATTGATTGGAAAAGCCATCGATAATGCTGGAATCAATGGCTTTGGTGTCACAACTGTGTAGTTTGGATTAAGCAAAGTCCAAGCCGAAGCAGTGGGCGCACCAAATAGCATCGCATCAATATGTTTATATTCTTCTTTAAAAAACAATCTTGGTGTCGATATTTCCCAGGCCTTGCCCTTAGTGAAATTTTTAGCGACGGCTTTTTCGTAGAAAATATTCTCTGGGATACCAATAATCAAATCTTTGCGGCTAACAATTTTTTTCCATTCAATAAACTCTGCTCTGCGCTCATCCTTAACCACAAATGCGATATGCTGGTGACTATAAGGCACTGATAATGAAAATTCTTTCATATTATCAGGAATCACGGGGATACCCGTTGTGATATCTAAATAACCAGATGATAATAAAGGCGCAGCCTCTTTACGAAATACTCTAACAAATTCAACTGCAACATCTAGATCAGCTGCTAATTGGTTCATTATTTCAATATCAAACCCAACCAGCTTTCCCTCACTATTATGAAAGGAATAAGGTAAATCATCTCTGAAATAACCCACTCTTAAAAAGCCCCTTTCCTTTATTCGCGTAAGCACTGCACTAAAAGGCTCTCTGGTAACGCTAGCAGCACTTGGCTGTTGAAGATATGTCGTCGCAATATCATCAAATATGAAATCACGATTAATAAATTTACTGTAACCCTGATACTGATGGCTGATCGCCTGAAAGGTGTATTTCAATGAAACGAATGCAGTAATACATATTAATGGAATAATTAGTGCGTTACGTCCAAATTTCTTCCATTTGAAAGTGAATTTATTAATCATGCTAGTCGCAATAAGTAGCGGTAAACACACAGCAAAAATCACCGATAACAGGGCAGCAAAACGCCCTACAATTAAATTCTCAGCGACTAAGAAAAAATCGAACATAGCGCCAGATACATTAAAGAGCTCTAATAAATTAGGCACAGCGATAATACTTGTACCAAATAGTTGTGGAACACCTGCGCCAATAAGAGTGACATAGTCAGAAAACGAAATATGTGCACCAGAAAGCCAAGCTGCAAATAGGGCAAACAGCAGAGCCAGCAACTTTCCACCTACCGGCAAGCTAAACGTAATAGGTACGATGATACTTGGCACCATAGCGACTTCTCTATTTTCAGAATTCAACTCTGCAATTAACAATTTGGTTTTTTCTACGATGGTCGGAATAACAATGAAGAAACTGCCAGTAGCGAATGCGGTCACCATAGCCTCGCGCGACGCTTTCATTATTTGGCGATAACCAAAGGGAGTAATAATCGCCACAAGCGCAGGAAAAACTACAAAAGTAAGCAAAAAAACTAAAACGGCTGACGTCACAATATAAACCACTAGGCCATCGAGATCAGATGGATCTACAGTTGCTGCAGCTCGCAGACCTATACAAAAAATGCCTAGCGGTGCAAAACGCATAACAATCACACTGACATTCGCAACCGCTGTTTGCAGGTTACCAAGTAGCAGTAAAGAATGTTTTTTACGATGAACCGTCATCAAGCCGATACCAATAAAAATACTAAAGGTAACAACCGAAGGGATTAGTCCATTAGCAAATGAATGAAACGGGTTGGCAGGAATAAATAAGTTAACCAAATTAAATTCCGTACTGACTTTTACCGTTTCAACACTATAAAACTCAGCGCTTACCCAATCAGGAAATGCTATGGGCGATAAAAAGATAAAGAACACTGCGGTTGCTATCGAGAGCAGTAGAATCAACACACTCTTTTTGAACGTACTACTTAACCCTTCTGGGGATAAGCCACCAATACCAACAATAAGTGATAAAGCTATGTACGGAAGAGCCGTCATCTGTAACAGCATGACGAAAGCATTGGCAATCGCGTCTACACCGATAAAGACTGTCGAAGTGTAAGCACCAATAGCCAAGCCGAAACCCATCGCGACGAGTATGCGCATAAAGGGTGGGATTTTTTGAAGCAACATATAAATCCTATTGTTGAACAAGGGGTAATTAATAGACTAGAGTAACGCAAATAGCCTAATGTCTAAAATCGTAGATAACTACATTACTTACAACATCAAAAAAACAATTTGTAACACTTCAATACGATCAGTAACAAACTATAAATTCAAGCCTATGAGAGTAATCATTAATGGCCGCTTACAGCTTAGAAATATAAAATTCATGGGTAATGAGACGAAGATATCATTACTCCTAACCTTGCATCATCATTTCATTCAAGCTTTTCTTTTTACTCAAAGTTAATCTGACCTCCTTCTTAAATAGATATTTAGACTCCGAAATCTAATAAATATCTTTTAGGGAGGCTATTTACTGAGAAACAAGAATAATAATCTCAATATTTTGGAAGTACTCTGCAGTTTTTATAGAGCTCACATGGATTGGGCATCATTTGATGCTTAGTGAATGAGTTATTTGGTTCATAGCTACTAAACCGTATTCTATTGAACCCATGTTGCTTTGCTAAAAAGACTAACAATAAAAATAAAAACGAGAAGCCAATATGATTATATCAAAAGCTAAAAACTATCTAGTCCGTGCACTGTTATGTGTCCTACCACTCTTTAGTCTACAAGCAGAAGCCCGATGCTGGTTTAACTGCGATGCTTATAATACAGAATACCCTATCGTACTCGTACACGGTCTTTCAGGGTTTGACAGTATTTTTGGCATAGATTACTTCTATGGTGTTCGGGAAGCCTTAGAAGATAAGGGAGCGGAAGTATACACGCCAAACATTACAGCATGGGAAGACGCTTACGAACGTGGCGAGCTACTGGTTACTATTTTAGAAGACTTAAAAGCGTCTTCAGGTGCTGAGAAATTCAATCTCATCGGCCATAGCTTAGGTGGACCAACTATTCGATATGCTGCTGGCGTGCGCCCAGATCTTGTTGCATCTGTAACCACAGTAAACGCTGTGAACTTTGGATCAGATGTCGCTGATGTTGCTTTTGATATTATTCCTGTAGATGGCGGCGCAGCCAACTTTATTGATAACGCCTTAAGCCTAGTAGGAGACATTACCGATTCTTTAGCGGGTAATCCTGAGTATGCAAATGATGCTTTAGATGCGGCTTTATTCATGACATCTGAGCGCTCTGCTGAATTTAATGCTCTGTTTCCTGATGGCAAACCAACCTCAACCTGTGGCGAAGGCGCATCCAACGTAAATGGCGTTCGTTACTACTCTTGGGGAGGTGATGCTGCATGGACAAATTCTTTTGATATATCAGATCTATTCTTAACATTTACTGGCGCTGTTATTGACGGCGATAACGATGGTTTAGTTGAGCGCTGTGACCAGCATTGGGGCGAAGTAATTGGCACCAAATATAGTTTAAACCACATGGATGCAGTTAATCATATCTTTGGTATACACCACCTATTTGAAACAGATCCTTTAACACTATACAAAAACCAAGCTATTAGGCTAAAAGCGGCAGGGTTATAATAACCTCCCTTTAGTATTAGGCGGCATTCAAGCTAATGCCGCCTCCTTCCTTTAAAAGTACCGTTACTCGTATTTGTTATACCTTTAGGTTATCTGATGATCAAAACAAAAAGCCTTGTATTTACGCTAACAGCCGTTGTGGGAGTCACGATATCTTCTATTTATTTAATTACTGAAAAAGCTTCTAACATAAGCGAGCCATCAAAAGAAATCGTATCGAGCTCAGCCGCAAATGAAGAAACAGCTGAGAATATATTAGGCTATAAATCCAAATACGGCGCTCTTCCTACCTCCCTTAGAGGAACAACAATTGGAAATGCATTACAAGTTGATGAATATGGTAATCTTGTTATATCTATCGACTTGAAAGATTTATTTGATTATTTTCTTTCGACAATTACTGAGGAGGATTTAGATACAATCCTCTTAAGAATTGACGAGTACTTAACGCACTATTTACAAGATCCTGCCCTTAGTGAAGCTAAAGCGATACTCACACAATATATTGAGTTTAAATATTCACTTATGGACTTTGAGAAAGAGATGGGAGAAGAGCTCGCTCAAATGAGCCAACAAGATAAAGTAAACGGTGGCTATCTCAGATTTCTTCAACAACAAATGCATCAACGAAATGCATTACGATCACAACACTTAGATATTGCTGTTCATGAAGCTTTCTACGAAGACGAAGAACGTTATGATGAATACACCTATGCAAGACTACTCGTAACATCTGACACATCACTTTCTGCTAGCGAGCAACAGGATAGAGTCGTTGAACTCCAGAACGCTCTACCGGAAGATGTTAGAAACAGCATTCGAAAAACTCAAATGACTGAAGAACTGAAAATAAGAACTGAAGAACTGTTAGAGAATGGCGGAGATCATGAGCAGGTCCGAGAACTACGCAGAGACATGTTTGGTGATTCAGCCGTTCAGCGCTTTGACGAATTAGACCAGAAAAGGGCAGCATGGAACGCCCGAGTTAATTCATACCTCACGCAACGAACTACCTTGCTTAATAGTGACGGTTTGACAGAAGAAGAGCTAAACTTTCAAGTAGATGACCTTCGCTCATCTCTTTTTAATAAGCTAGAGCAAATACGAATCCTCGGTATGGAGTAGAATAGGCTGAATGGTGTGAATATTTATAACATTGAGATTTATTTATTTTGAATCAACGTAATGAGATTCCAATAATTAAACCGTTAGCGTACTTATCAGCTAAACGTACAGTATATGTTGGCCCATTAAAAAGGCTCTTAGAGCAATCAAATGGCCTAACCACTCTCATTATCTCAATTGATAAAGAACTTGGACTTATCGACAGTTACACAGGTAAGAATTACTCGAGTAAAAGTTTCTTAATACCAGCAGGGTCACAAGTAACCATTGATACTTACGATTCGATTGTCGCCTTGTTTTTTTTGGACGCTCTTGGAACAGATCTATCAAAATTAATCCCGAGCATGGGGCAATCAATCCACATAGGAAAAAACAATCTTTGTTACAGCGGAATACCAAATGAGCTAGCAGTCATTGGACAAGCACATGACATTTTTCAACATCGCCCAGCAGCAGAGAATGTGTTTGAACAACTGGATAATTGGATTGAAAATTCAGGTGCCAAGCTCGCTAATGAACCAGACGCAAGAATTGAAATGGCCATTTCTTTAATCACTACGGATTATGATACAAACGTATCAACAACCGATATAGCGAAGACAGTGGAATTATCAGAACCTAGATTAATTCAACTTTTCAAACAGGTGACAGGAATTCCAATTCGTCGCTTTAGATTGTGTCATCGGATATTTGTGACCATACTCAATTTAGAAGCAGGCATGTCATTAATTGATGCCGTCGTTGAAGCAGGGTTTTCAGACTACTCTCACTTTTCAAGGGTTTTCAAAGAACTGGGAGGTATTAACCCCTCTGAATTATTTTCGCCTAGAAATCTTATCGACATACGAATTTTAACCGAGCAATTAACCAGCGAACTCCCTCCTCAATAAAAATAAACTTTATTTCAAATTTTTTTAATTAATGAATCAAATTCCGTATAAGCAATATTACAATGCTTAGCAAGTAAGAATATGTTCGAAGCAATGAGCTCAATTCCATTCTTCCCGCCACACTTTTGTGATGCAAGGAAGTCAGGTGTAAATAACATGGCGAGTGCATATTGCTCAGCTTTCAACTCTAATGCTTTTACGTGCTGGCGGAAATNNTCATNCTGAGGCCANTCAGNNTTCATACTNCGTCGCATATTTCGCAAAGGCNGTACCTGCTCTTCTACCCATTTCNCATAATCATTGGGAATNCANTCTTGAGTCCACTCAATGTTTTCATTGGCTAACCATAAAGCTTGCAAGATTAAATTAACATCAGCCCCATGATCATCTTGTAACGCAAGCAGAGNTGNCTCCACTCCTGGCTGTGAATATACCTCACANGCATACTGCCAGAGTGGGTTATCGAGTGCTTTTGTGGCAAAATGCTCGCTAATTATTGAGTCGCTTCTTGAATCAGCCAAAGCGCTACACCCTCTTTTATAAAAGTATTCTGAAAGATTATGATCGAATTTAATCAGGTTTCATTACATCGTGGTATCAAACCTCTGCTTAAACATGCAGATTTACGAATTCATGATGGCCAAAAACTCGCTCTAATAGGCCCGAATGGCGCTGGTAAGTCTAGCTTATTTGCATTGCTTTTAGGGGAGTTAGGGGTTGAAGAGGGTGATTTATATTTACCAACGGGCTGGCGTATAGCACATATGGCCCAAGAAGTTGAAGCCAGCGACCGCTGCGCGGTTGATTACGTGATCGACGGTGACAAAACCTACCGCGAAATTGAGCACGGCATTGAAACTGCTACTTGCGATAACGAGCTGGCCAACTGGCATAGTAAGATGGATGCGCACAATGGCTATAACATTAAAGTGCAAGCTGAGCAGCTATTACACGGTTTAGGCTTTAAGCAAAGTGACATGGTTAAACCTGTATCCGGTTTCTCAGGCGGCTGGCGTATTCGCTTAAACTTAGCTCAAGCCTTGATGACACCTTCAGACCTCTTACTTCTCGATGAGCCAACCAACCACTTAGATTTAGATGCAACATTATGGTTAGAGCAGTGGCTGAATAAATATCAGGGGACTTTGGTCTTTATTTCTCACGACCGTGATTTTATTGATGGTGTTGCTGATCACATTGTTCACCTACATCAGCAAACACTTACGAGTTACCCTGGAAACTACAGCGCTTACGAACGCATTCGCGCTGAACGCTTAGCCCAGCAACAAGTGATGCACGATAANCAACAAATACGCATTGCCGAAATTGAAAAATTTGTTACTCGCTTNAAAGCGAAAGCCAGTAAAGCGAAGCAAGCCCAAAGCCGAGTGAAAGAATTAGAACGTATGGAGCTGATTGCCCCTGCCCACGTTGATTCACCGTTTGGTTTTTCATTCGCTTGCGCCGACAAAGTTTCAACCCCATTATTAAATCTTGAAGATGCGGATATTGGATATCCTGGCAAAGATGGCGGCGCACCGGTTGCGATTTTAGAAAACCAAAATGTATCTTTAGTACCGGGCCACCGCATTGGTTTATTAGGCGCAAACGGTGCGGGTAAATCCACACTAATTAAAACGTTATGCGAAGAACTGCCTCAGCTTTCTGGATTGCGTCATGAAGGTGAGCATTTAAAGCTGGGGTACTACGCTCAACACCAACTCGAAACGCTGGATGTTAAAGCCAGTCCGATGCTAATGATTCAACGCATAACGCCATCGGCCACCGACCAAGAAGTGCGTAATTTTTTAGGTGGTTTTGATTTCCGTGGTGATAAAGCCCTCGATATTTGCGAACCGTTTTCTGGTGGTGAAAAAGCTCGCTTAGCATTAGCNTTAGTCGCNTGGCAGAAACCTAATCTATTAATTATGGATGAGCCAACCAACCACCTTGATATTGAAATGCGTGAAGCATTAACAATGGCGTTGCAATCGTTTGCGGGTGCAATCGTTTTAGTAAGTCACGACCGCCACTTATTAAAAGCGACGGTTGATGAATATTGGTTAGTTGAAGATGGCAAGGTTGAATTATTTGAAGGTGATTTAGACGATTACCATAAACACGTTCAAGCTAAGCAAGCAGCGTCTGGATTCAATGCCGGTCAGTTAGCNACGAACCCCAATTCTGCCGACAATCAAAACTCTAATACGAGCGAAAATAAAGCCGCCGGCGCAAGTGCTCAAGATCGCAAAGAACAAAAACGTTTAGACGCCGAACGTCGTGCGCGTTTAGCCCCAATGCGTAAAGAGTTGAAGAAACTTGAAACTCGTATGGAAAAATTACAAAGCATTCTAGATGAGTCTGAAAATCAACTCGGTGATACTGCTTTATATGAAGCCGACCGCAANACCGACTTGCAAAAAATACTGCAACAGCAAGGTGATGCGAAAAGTGAAATGGAAGATGTTGAAATGCAGTGGATGGAACTCAGTGAAGAAATGGAAGCTGCTGAATAATGTCATCTTCTAACGTTTCTAATAGCTCTGCCAGCAAAATAACCTTACCACCACTGTCTCTGTATATTCATGTGCCTTGGTGCGTGCGTAAGTGCCCTTACTGCGATTTTAATAGCCACGAGTTTAAGGGAAAGAGTGCCGAGGAAACAATTCCAGAAGCTGAGTATGTGCAGGCGCTATTAGATGATTTAGAAACCGACCTTGCTTATGTGCAAGGCCGTGAGATTCAAACCATCTTTATCGGTGGTGGCACACCTTCGCTATTAAGCGTCGAAGCTTATAAAAATTTATTGGCAGGCCTGCAAAAAAAAGTAAGCTTTGTTAAAGACATCGAAATTACAATGGAAGCTAATCCGGGAACTTTCGAAGCCGAAAAGTTTGCCGGTTATCGAAAGCTTGGTATTAACCGCCTATCGATTGGCGTGCAAAGCTTTGCCGATCATCAGCTAAAACATCTCGGTCGCATTCACAATGGTCAGCAAGCCGTCACTGCCATTAGAATGGCCAAAGAAGCAGGCTTCGATAATTTTAATATCGACCTGATGCATGGCTTACCCGATCAATCACAAGCTCAAGCATTGGCCGATATTCAACAAGCCATTGACCTTGGTCCAACGCACTTGTCTTGGTATCAACTAACCATTGAGCCGAATACAGAATTTTTTAAACGCCCGCCCGTTTTACCAGAAGATGAAACTCTGTGGGATATTCAAGAAGCCGGACAAGCTTTATTAGCACAACATGGCTTTGTGCAATATGAAGTGTCGGCTTACGCACAAGCAGGTAAGAAAGCCATGCACAATTTAAACTATTGGCAGTTCGGTGATTATCTTGGCATTGGCGCTGGCGCACACGGTAAGGTAACCGACCTTGTTAACCCACCAGAAAGTCTTACCGCTTCACCTGTTTTTAGAACTTGGAAAACCCGTGCGCCAAAAGATTTTTTACATGCTGCAACCGAAGCAGGTAAGCAGCAAGGAAAGTGTTTTCTCGCAGGTAAAGAGTCCATTCAGAACGAAGACTTAGGCTTGGAATTCTTAATGAACGCACTGCGCTTACAAGAAGGTTTTGACTTAAACTTATTTGAACAACGCACAGGTTATCCTCTTGATACAATTTCAAAAGGAATCACTGCGGCGATTGAAAAAGAGCTATTAATACAAGATGGCTCACAAATAAAAACCTCAGCCAGAGGCAGCCTGTTCTTAAATGAAATTCTTGGACTATTTATGTAGCGCTAGTTCAATTTCAAACAACGCATTCCCATTCAAGCAGTGGCCGCTATGGTCAACGCCCTTGTCTTCAAAGGCCACTGTTTTGTAGAGCCCGCTTTGTTAAAGTAAGACGATAATAACAACAATAATCACAGAAATTTGCGCCAAATTTAACGTAGAAGATCACTCACACTATGAATGAGTGGCTATAACAAGGTATCTTTAATGAAGCAGTTCAAACATTTAAAACAGCTAAGCACGAGTATTCTATTCTCGGCAAGTAGCTTAATTTTTGCCCATAACGCATTCGCTGACAGCTCAGAAGCTGTAAATTCACAAGTCACAGATGCTGTTACTGAATCTAGCACCTCCGCTTTAAGAGACGTGATCGTTGTCGGTAATAACTGGGATGGGACTATTGATGTCTACGACCCGTACACACATCAGCGTATTAAAAAGTTGAATGCTGTCCCTGATAAAGAAGAACGCTTAGAAGAGCTGACGAGCAGCTTTAAACGCCGAGTAATGTCGACGCTTATTAAAGAAGTCGTAGGTGAAGGTAATCACCAAATGGTTGATGATATGTTTCCTTCAAATGATGGTCGTCATCTTTTCATTTCACGCCCAAGCTTTGCTGACGTTGTCGCACTTGACGTGAATACCGGTGAAATAACTTGGCGTACGCAGGTCGAAGGTTTTCGTTCCGATCACTCAGCAATCTCTCCTGACGGTAAAACCTTTTTAGTTTCTGCTTCCACTGCACGCAAAGTCCATGCAATCGATACAGCGACTGGAGAAATCACAGCAGAATTTCCTTCTGGTGACCAACCTCATGAAAATACTTATTCAAAAGATGGCCAGCGTATTTTCCATGCCAGTATCGGTAAGGTATATGTGCCCTTCACTAGTTCATGGTTAGATTGGTTGAAAGGCGAGCGAGTATTCCAAATCGTTGATGCCAATACTTATGAAGTGTTACAACGTGTCGATATGGGCGAGAAATTAGCGGAGTTTGGCTTCCCTTGGGTTGATAGCGCAGTAAGACCAATGGCAGTAGCCCCTGATGGTAAGTTTGTATATTTACAGGTTTCCTTCTATCACGGTTTCTTTGAGTACGACGTAGAACAACAAAAAGTAACTCGACGCATGGAGCTGCCCATACCAGCAGAAATTGCTGAAATGAGCACTCGCGATTATCAGTTAAACTCTGCGCATCATGGCTTAGCGATGAACAGTGACGGCACTAAG
>PAOL01000020.1 GCA_002708475.1 Oleispira sp.
CGGGGCAGAAAAATGGGTTATTACGCACTTCGTTCCTATCAAAATTTGCAGGATCAATCTTAATTGGACCCAGCTGAGATAAATAGCCACGAACCTCAATGCCTTTGGCAAGCAAGAATTTCTTCGCGACGGCACCAGCAGCAACACGCATGGCGGTTTCACGGGCAGAAGAACGACCGCCACCACGATAATCACGGAAACCGTATTTATGGGTATAGGCATAATCCGCGTGAGCAGGACGGAAGGTATCGGCAATGTTCGAATAATCTTTTGAACGTTGATCAGTATTCTCAATGATCATACCAATCGGCGTACCCGTTGTTTTACCTTCAAATACACCGGATAAGATCTTCACTTGGTCTGGCTCACGACGCTGAGTCGTAAACTTAGAGGTGCCAGGCTTACGCAGATCTAAATCGTGCTGCAAATCTGCTTCGCACAATTCAATTCCAGGAGGACAGCCATCAACAATACAACCTAATGCGATACCGTGACTTTCACCAAAGGTAGTCACTGTGAAACTTTTACCAAATGTATTACCCGACATATATTTGTCCGTTTTAATATTAAGTTAACAACCTAGCATTGAGTGCTTATTCCACAAAACAGCGTAAATACCTCTCTGTAGCCTTAACTAAAACATCCATGTTTTAGATATTTGCTCCACAATCACCCAAGACTAGATTGTTTGATACAATTTTTTTGATTTTACAAAACTATTTTATAAGATCTATAGCTTCAACGTTTCAGCGCACTCATCCAGCTGGTCAGCGGTCAAAACAAAAACCCCATGACCACCCATTTCAAATTCTTGCCACATAAAAGGCACCGTTGGATAAGCATCTTCTAATGCAGGCCAGCTATTGCCAACTTCTACAATAAAGACGCCATCATCGGCTAAATACTTACGCGCTTCTGACAACATGATTCGCACAAGATCTAAGCCATCTTCCCCAGCCGCTAACGCCAACTCTGGTTCATTATGAAACTCTTGTGGCAAACAATTCATATCATCTGCATCCACATACGGTGGGTTTGACACAATGACGTCATACTTACCATCAGCAGCAGCGAATAAATCCGACTGTAAGGCCATTACTCGATCACTTAACCCATGACGAGCGATATTTTCTTCCGCCAAGGTCAAAGCATCAAACGAAATATCCAATAATTCAACATGCGCCTGAGGAAATTCAGTTGCACATGCAATACCAATACACCCGCTACCCGTGCATAAGTCCAAAATTCGGTGTACAGATTTATTGCCAGACCTTCCACCTAACTCTCCACCCAACCATGGCTGAAAGCGCGCAGCAATAATCTCAGCGATTGGGGAACGGGGAATTAGTACACGCTCATCAACATTAAACGGTAACCCATAAAACCAAGCTTCACCGGTTAAATAAGGTGTTGGCATACGTTCGTTAATGCGGCGACTAATTAAAGTAATAATACTTTCACGCTCACTGCGTGTCAGCTTAGCATTTTGCCAATCGTTATCGATGTTCCAAGGGAGGTGTAAAGCATGAGTAACCAGCATAACCGCGTCATCACGCGAATTATCAGTGCCATGACCAAAATAAAGACCTGCTTCATTCATACGGCTTATGCTCCAACGCAGCATATCTTGCAGCGTCAGAAGCTCAGTTAAGGCCTCTTCGCAGGCTTCACTGGATAATTGATAAGAGATTTCAGATACAAGGTTACTGGACACAGTCACACCAGACAAAAAAATAGGCGCATATTCTAACATTGACAAGCCTCGCAACCAAGCTCGACCTGCCTGAGTCCAGACTATTAGCGTTTAGGCCACAACATGAAGCGTAACTGAGGTTTTAAGTCATCCGCCGGAGGCAAAGTTAAAGCACCATGGCCAAATACCGGGATTTCAAAATTATCATAAATTGCGGCACGTAATTGCTGTGATAATCGAGTCGAACACGAGAAGTTATCGGCCATATTGTTCGCCTCATAACAATGAACAACCAAATACAATCGACGTTTAATACCTGAATCTAAGCCCTTCAGTGTTTCAATTAGAACAGCCGATGCCTTTTCATCAATACGGCCATCAATTGTATGGAAGCCAGGTAACCAACCGGCTCCTTTCGCAATAGAAGTCTTTATGCTTTGGCGAGCTACATCTTCATTCTCGATCGCATCTGAACTATCAATTTCATCAATATTAAAATAAATCGTTTGTTTACTGCGTTGAATCGCATATAAAACATATACTTTATCTTCATGCTGAGAATCTGTCACAACCGCATAAGCTTGATTAGTATCACGACCATATAGCTTGGCATTATTAAAGATCTTATTTGCCCAAAAGTTACTACTGCCGCAATCTAAACCATCGCATTGATACAAAACTTCCCCATCCCATTGATTTAAATAATGAGACATAATCTGAGGAACATCATGATTGCTAGATAATTGCCAAAACGTTCTTTTTACATCTGCACTGATCAAACGCTCAACTTCACCACTTGTAACAGCTTTACGATGCTGCAAGCTCGATAAAACCAAGCGATATTCTGTATTATCTAAGGTTTTAGATTCAACCAATACCGCACGAGGAAATACTTCTATTGCAGAGGCTGTAGGTGTAAAAACAGCAGATAACAAAGAAAAAACAACCAACATAATAAAGCGTATGACTTGCTTATCGGAACTCATAGCAGATAATTGCATCCTATAAACTCTTTACAATAAATTAATTAAAAATGAGGTTACCATGGCTGAACCTAAATGCCCAAACTGCTCTGCTGAAGGAATTGAATACTTTAAATCAAAAGACAGCGTAGAACGCGCAAAAAATGGAACGCCTTGGTTTATAATAGTCTATTGTGATCAATGTGGGCACGTCCATCAAACGTTAACTAAACATGTTTTCACTACTACCACGACATCGCCTTTTATTATGCCCACTCTAAAATAGTGAAGTGATTTTCAACCATGCTTAGCCCGCTCTCTCCTTTTTATTGTGCTCACTGTATTCGATGCAGACTTCCAGAGTACGCTTGCGCTTGTGAACAAATCATTCACACAGAGCTGCCTTTTAAAATCATGCTGTGCAGTCATATTAAGGAATGGCAACGTAATGATAATACAGGGCAATGGGCTGTTCTTAGTAGTCGCAGCATTGAGCGCTATCGATGGCATAGAAAGCCCGAATTGATTCAGCCCAATCTCCATGCCGATTTTGACCTCAATAATACAACGACACCATTGGGGCATTTCTTATTATTTCCCGGCGAAGGTAGCCAAGCAATTTCACAATTAAAACAACCTATCACACACTTATGGGTTATTGATGGCACTTGGCAAGAAGCACAGAAAATGCTCAACCAAAGCCATTGGTTAAAAAGTTTACCTCAAATAAGCATCACTTCTGCAGTAAGCCAATTTGTCTTACGCCGAAACCAGCAAGGTCTATCAACGATGGAGGCCATAGAATGGGCCATTCGCGATAGTTACCCTACACATAACAGTGCTGATATTTTAAAAAATAATTTCAATTTACTACAGAATCAGTTAGTAAATTTGTTGCGTTAAACTCCCCCTGCTATGATGCAGTTCGATATTCTTTGTATGAGATGTAAGATGTTTTATAAACACATTTTTTCTACCACCTTCAAAGCGTCTGCTTTAATCGCCACCAGTTTTATTTTAACAGCTTGTCAGTTAACCCCTTTGAAAAGCCAAGTTGCTGAAGTTGAGGTTTTCGAACAAGCCGATATTGAAAAAGCCCAGCTGCAAGCACAAGAAATTTTCCAACAGTTCTATCAATATCAATTAGACAACAGTCCAGTGTTACGCAGCAGCCTTGCAATACCAGGGCAGTTTGAATGGGATGATATCTCGATAGAAGCTGAACAACAGCACAATGAAGCCCTACAAGAATTCCGTCAGCGCTTAATCAATATCATGCAGCCAGCACTCAATTCAAAAGATCAGTTATCTTACGAGTTGCTATTACAAGATATTGAAGAGTCTTTATTATTTACACCCTTCCAGCATCATAGCTACCCACTTTCACAAATGGGAGGTTGGCATACTCGCGTTCCTAATGTCCTCATCAACTATCAAGAGATTAATGATATTCAAGGAGCACATGATTATATTGAGCGTATCAAAGGTGTTCCCCATCTTTTTAATGACCTAATTAGCCAATTAGAAAAATCGGAAGAGACAGGCATTATCGCCCCTGCCTTTGTTTATCCAAGTATTATTGCAGCCGCTGAGAATGTCATTAAAGGTGCTCCTTTTACCCGCCAAGGTAATAGCCCTATCTGGAAGGATTTCAACGACAAAATTGAAGCCTTAGATTTATATCAAAGCAGCAACAAAGTGCTGATAAAGAAAGCTAAACGCGCAATGACAAGATCACTGCTTCCGGCCTATAAAGATTTAATTAAATTCCTAAAGCAACAGCAAGCTCGCGCTCCTGAATTTCAAGTCGCTAGTGATTTACCAAACGGCGCAGAGTATTACCAGCTATTACTAAAAAGCCACACCACTACCGATTTAACAGCCGATCAAATACATGCTACAGGACTTTCTGAAGTTAGCAGAATCCAACAAAAAATTCGTGCCCTCATAAAATCACTGGGATACCCTAAAGCACAAGAAGAAGGTTTTGATTCCAATCTCGTTGAGCTAAAACCTTTCTTTACTTGGATGGAAAACAACGCTGAGCGTTTTGAAAAAACACCACAAGGACAGTCAGATTTTGTCGCTTATCAGCGAGATAAAGTAGCCGCTATGTCTATGCGCTTACACACCAGTTTTTCAACGCTACCGACAACGCCCATCGTAGTGAGACCTGTTGCTGAATATCGCCAGCAGAGCGCTCCTATCGCATTTTATGAACAACCCGCGATGGATGGCTCGCGCCCTGGCTTTTATTACGTAAACCCTGCACGCCAGCACGATTTGCCTAAATACCGCCTAGCCGCCTTGGCGTATCATGAAGCACTCCCTGGACATCATATGCAAATTGCATTGGCTCGTGAAAATACAGAGCTTCCAAACTTTCGCCGTTTAATGGGCTTTACTGCTTATAGTGAAGGTTGGGCACTTTACGCTGAAAAATTGGCTGATGAGATGGGAGGTTACACCTCAGATGAAGAGCGTTATGGTCAGTTAATTATGGAGCTTTGGCGTGCTGTTCGATTGGTAATTGACACAGGTCTTCATGCAAAAGGCTGGAGCCAGCAGCAAGCCTTAGAATATCGCTTAGCTAACACTCCATTTTCTGAGCAAGATTCAATCAAAGCCATTGAACGTTATTTAGTGATGCCAGGGCAAGCTACCAGTTATAAAATTGGTTCTATCGAAATTGAACGTCTTCGTAAGAAAGCTCAAAAATCGTTAGGCAGAGACTTTTCGCTAGCAGAATTTCATTCTGTTATTTTGGGACAAGGGGCTTTACCGTTGGACATTTTAGAACAGCAAGTTGATCTTTGGCTTGAAAGTAAAGACTCATAAAAATAATTTATAAAAACCATTTTTTCAAAACAAAAAGGGCTTCATAAGAAGCCCTTTTTATTAGCATATTAAAGCGATGCAAAGTGTGAATATTATTCACATAAAGTGAATTTCACTTCTCGCAATACTGGAACAACACTGGCAATACTCACCTTCACTTCTTGCTCAAGACGATAAGTCGTTTCACCTTTTTTATGAGTCATGGTCTTAGTATCAAATTTCCATTCTTTATTACGACGAACATCAACCTGACCTTCAATACCACAGTCATCTAATCGAACCGTAAAACCACCGCTATTAACCTGAACAATTTGACCACTGCGTTGCAAGCCAGGTTGCTCTTTTTTCTCAACAGCATACTGACGCTGCAACCATTCAGCTTTTAACCACTGGTCAGACTGCCAAGCAGCCATACGGCTATTGTTTTGCCCTTTACCCACTTGCGCTAATACATCTTCGCTAATTGGAGTGATTGGCGCATTCGCTAAGTAAGATTTAACTAAACGATGCACTAACAAATCATTGTATTTACGAATTGGAGAGGTAAATGTGGTGTATGCTGGTAAACCCATCCCCACATGAGGCTTTGCCTCTGTACCGTATTTACTGCGCTCTAACTGACGCGCTAAAATAGCTTGTAAAGGCAACTCAAATGGTGCGCCATCGGCATCTGGATTCCCTGCAGCGATTAATTGCTGAATTTCAACAAAGCCTTCCAGCGTTGTCACTTTTTCAGGATTTTCTACTTTTAATTGTTCTTTAATTAACGCTCGGGCTTCGCCCTGTCGCTCTGAACGAATACCCGCATGCTGAATGAATAATCCATGCTCCTTCTCTGCAAGGAAATTAGCAACACTGCGATTAACCGCAACCATGCACTCTTCAACCAACTTATGCGCTTGATTACGCTCTAGCGAGATAATCTGCTCAACCTTACCTGCTTCATTTAGAGTTGCTCTAAACTCAGGACGATCATTAAGTACTAGATTTTTCTTACGACGATAACCATTCAAGGCCAAAGCACAATCGTTCAAGACACCCAATACTGGCTTAACCGTATCAGAGATTTGGTCAACCAAGTCGCCCTCTGCGCCTTCTAAAAAAGCAGCAACTTGAACGTAGCTCAATTTTGCCTTTGATTCGATTAAAGCATTTTCAATGCGGTAATCAGTAATTTCGCCGTCATCAGACACCGTTAGATAGCAAGCCATTGCTGGGCGCACTTGCTGAGGAAGCAAAGAAAATGCACCTTCAGATAAAGAGCTAGGTAACATAGGAATCATATTGTCAGCAAAATACGTCGAAGTTCCACGGCGTAATGCTTCTTTATCCAATTCAGAACCCGGCTTAATCGCACAGCTAGGGTCAGCTATTGCAACCTTTAATAACCAACCCGCTGTAGTCTTTTCACAATATAAAGCATCATCTAAATCACGGCTCATCGCAGAATCAATGGTTAACCATGTCGTACTGGTTAAATCGCTGCGAGCTTCAGTCGTCGTAGCGGCATCCATAACGGATAACAGCGCTTGAGCTTCATTTTCACAATGCTCAGAAAATTCACCCGCAATATCCCACTTACGAATCATCATCGAGCTTTCGATCTGTCGGTCACTGGTTTGACCTACTACTTCTAAAACTTGTGCTTGTACTTTACCGTGTGGATAAGGGTGCTGAGATATTTTACAGGCAACTAAATCGCCATCTTTCGCGTTATTACGCTGAGCAGGCGGAACAAAAACCCAGCGATTAAATGTTGGATGATCAGGGGAAATAAAATGCCCCTTGCCCTTAACAATATATTGGCCAACAAACTCATCTTGAGCGGTAGATATTAACTTCTCGATAATTGCTTGAGACTTACCCTCTTTTGTCTCTTCAACCCGAAAAGCAATTACATCCCCAGACAAGACTTTATCCATCTCGTCAGGGTTTAAAAAAAACTGCTGATTATCGTCGGTATTTACAAAACCATAACGGCCACCAGTTGCACGGACCTTACCTTCGTGACGAGGAACACTTTCGTGAATTTCTTGCTTTAAAGACTTAAGTTGAGACAGCGCATCTAGATTTAACATTGAAACTACTTCTACTAACGATATGAAAAGGCGAAGTGTAAAGGCTTAGCGCAGACTAAGCCAGAACGCAGAAAAATAAATCGGAAAAAAGGCTATTTAAGCCCTAAAACTGCAACTTTCCACCTACTTGCCAGTATAAAGTTTGGGAAGGTGTGCCTTTAATATCAGCCCCCGTTGCATCAGTCGCTTTAATTCGGCGATTCCTAAGCTGACCAACCTCTGCATTTAGCCATAGTTTTTCACGCCAATGAAAATTAATCCCAGTACCCACTTGCCAATTGTTGTAGCTGATTGTTTCATCCTGCTTAACCGCATCAACCTCAATTTCTTCCTTCCAAACACCACCCATTGGTTTAATAGAGAAGAAAGTTTTTAGATCACGGGTAAAATCATGCTTAACATGTAATTCAGGAAAACCTAAATCCACCCATGTTTTAGCGGAAGCCTGGAAAGCAATACCAATCACAGGGCGCAGGTTATAATCTCCAAAAGCCCTATCAATCATTAATCCATACTGCCAATAGCCGCCATTTCTCATCAAGCGGCGCCCGACTAATGAACCATTTATGCCAACAGAATCAAGCCCTATATTCGATCCATCAGTCATAAAACCAGGCTCAAGCGTCACAAGAAAAGTATTTAAACGATCTCTTTGTTGAGAATACTTAATGGGCATCGAAAGCCAAATATAGTCATTTTCTGCAGCCTCTGCTCCTCGCCAATCAAACTGAGTCAAATCTACATGAAAATACGATGCAAATGACTCATTTTTTCTAGCTCTATACTCTAATGGTAACGTCAGTGCCACCTGACTCGCACTAAAACGCTCACCAGTGCCAGAATCTAAGGAAACTAAATTATCTCCACTGAAGCTCAAACTGGCCTCATCATCCTCCTTCGCTTGGACAGAAGACGAAGCGATAAGAATCGTAAATAGACTGAATTTAATACAACTGATCTTAAATCGTTTAGCTTGATTTATTATATTCATCATAAGTTTCTTGCACACTCGCATAGCTTGCTAACGCTCCGGTTTTTAGCTCATTTTTGCGCACTGTGTCCAGTGCCTCAAAAACTTTCAATACTTGTTCAAAGCTGGTCACTAAATAGGCCGGTGCTTGGGTTTCCTTTAATAATTCAGTGTAGCCGCTAACAAACTCATAGGCCTCTGATTCTTTTCGATTTGACTCTACGGTACTAGCTTCATCCATACTCTGCAGTGCATCGACCGCCAGCATCAAGCTCTTCGCGCCTTCCGCATCACCATCTACAGACTCTCCCATAATGAAATCATTAAGAAAATTAACAGACTGCGCAATTTGTGAAGTCGACTCATCAGCTGCAACACCTCCTAACGAACGATACTCAGATTCATTAATAAATCCGTCTTGAAATAAACGTTCGGTAAGCGCTGGAATATCACTGGACTTAACCGTACCAGAAAAATATTCAGCGGAAATCATTCCGAGCTTTGCGCCCTTATATGACAAAGAAACGCTATCATTGGAATTGCTTGAATCAGGCAGAGAGTCAACAACACTCTGTTTACTGGTATCAGTGGCGTCACTAGCTGCCTTACCATTGAGCATATTAAGCAAGCCTTGATACGACTGAGCTTGATTATTAATGTCCATGAATGAGTCCTAACTAAGTACAGATGTTCAGTACACAGCAAAATGCAGACCAGAAAAAATAAAGCCTTATTATTCAATCACTTACAGGGATTACTAGATAAAATTAGAGGATTAAGAGAAGATAGAAAATGGAGATAACGGTATAACTGTCATTATCTTGCCGCTTTCAGAATTTACATAGGATCAATAGCGGCAAAGCATTGCCTTCGTTAGAAAAATAGCGCCGCATACAAAAAGCAGCGCTACCAACTGTATTTAAAACATTGATCCTGTATTTTTTGTTTTAGTGTTTTTTCTGTTTTTTAGCGCTTCCAACTTTCTTGCTTTGCTTCGTCACCTTAGCGCGAATTGCATGCATACCCAGATAAATAGAGACTAATACAATCGGCATCGCAATCCCTGTAGCCATACCCTTGTCTATTGGAACACCAAAAGATTTCAATGCATCGAAACCGTAGCCCATTAAAGACAAAGCATAATAACCAATCGCTACAACTGACAAACCTTCTACCGTTTGTTGTAACCTTAGCTGTAAGTGGCTACGGCGATTCATTGAAGTTAATAAATTCTGGTTCTGAGCCTCAATTGAAACCTCTACACGAGTTCTTAACAAACTGGTCGTACGATGAATTCGACGAGATAAGTCTTCTAAACGATCACGCACAGACTGACACGTTTTTATACCAGGACTTAAACGTCGATCCAAAAATTCCTGTAGCGACTGTACACCATCGATATGCGATTCATGTAACTGATGAAGACGGTCTCCCACAATATCATAATACGCATTAGTCGCTGAAAAGCGGAAGTTAGTATCAGATCGATGCTGCTCAATAGTTGCAGCTAATTGCGATAACTCAGTTAATAATAAGCGCTCATCATCTTCACTTTTGATATCTGCAATGCGTTGATTAAGAATCGCAAGATCTTTCTCAATTTGGGTGATTTCTGGATTCAGTTCACGAGCAACTAATAAACCCAGCAATGACATTAAACGATAAGTTTCAATCTCAATTAAGCGTTGTACTAAACGTCCTCTTTGATATGAGTTCAACTTATTACCATGGGCAACCATACGCCCAAAGCCATCACTATGAAGCTTAAAGGCCGTCCATGCTGCACCACGATCATATGCAACCTTGGCTCCATTCCAACGCTGGCCTTCAAACCACTGGTGTAACTCTTCATCCGAAGGCTCATGGTCGATTAAGGCCATATTCAGAGCAACAACCACATCACCAGGAATCGTTGCTAGCCAATCTTTGGGGATAAACGATAAGGCATCAGCCGAAAAAGGTTTTACGTTTGGGCAGATAAACGTAAAGTTAGAAAACTCTAAATGGCGCTCCCAGCGTAATTCAAAACCACCGAAGTCCATATATAAACACGATGAATCCGCTGCCGGAGGTGGCACACTAAAACGCTTGCATAAATCGACAACGTGTTCATAAACCGCTTGTTTAGCATCGCCAAACATAACCGTAAAATGAGTAATATGACACGCGCCATCGATGATTGGTGAAGGCCTATTATGCAGCTCTTCATATAAAGAAGATCGCCATGGGTGTACTTGTAAAGTAATTACTGGCGCAGAGATATCAGGATTCATTGTATTATCCCTTTCTTCAGTTTGAGCGCTGCCTTGGGCTGTCACATCATTAGCTTTCGCTTGCAGAATATCAGAAGCTATCTGCTGCCCTGGTATTAACGTAGTCATTTACAACTTTCCTTATAGCGTTAAAATGCATTCTACACCCTTGCTGAAAAAATGCAGAATTTTAAGTATTCCATACAATCTTTTTAATATAAATCAGTAACTTAGATAAATATGTCGACTCTGTCATTCAAACTATTTATTGTAAATCATCTATCAAAGCATGCGAATTAGCAGCCACAAAAAAGCCCAGCATATGCCGGGCTTTTTTAATCTTATATTTCAACTAAGAAACAAAGATTTATACTGCATCTTTAAAACAATCCAAAAGGACCAAGATTTAAAGTGGTGTTACGTTTTCAGCTTGAGGACCTTTTTGGCCATCTACAACTTCAAAAGTAACCGCTTGGCCTTCAGCCAAAGAAAGACGGCCAGTGCCGTTAATTGCACGAAAATGTACAAATACATCTGCGCCGCCATTCTCTTGAGAAATAAAGCCGTAGCCTTTCTCATCGTTAAACCATTTTACAGTACCGGATTTTGTTTGCTCGGACATAAGTCCCTCGCTTTTCATTTTCGCCCCAATTAATGGGGATATCATTTCTATTGCTGGCTTAATTCAGCCAACATCCTATCGTTCATTCCATGAAATAGATTTCAGGATGTAACGCACTTATCATACCCATGCTCATTATTAAGCGCTAGCCCCTAATGAGCAGAGATAAGAAAGTTTAATAAAATGGCAACATTTGTCGACTGCCACTTTTATAGCTCGGCTACAATTCAGCACAAGATCAGGCAAAATCTTCCATAAAATCGAGACCTGCCTGATGACGAATAGACTGTCTATGATTTGCCCAAAGCTCTTTGATTCGCTCTTGATTACACTCTTGACGATCCACCAATACTTTAGTCTGCAATTCGCCTTTCTTAACTCCACCTGCCAATGGCACTTTACTGAATACAAACTGATTCGAAATTAGATCCATAAACGGACCCGCTTTACTCGTTGGCATAATGAACGACAGCTGTAATCCTAAGGCTTCGGTTAAATAGTTAATCACTTCTTTCGAACGAGTTTCATCCATTTTAGAGAATGCTTCATCCACTAACACCGTACGTAAGTGAGTATCTCCTTCATTAAAGCGGAAGGCCGAAGTAATCGCAGCACTGCGAATAATATAAGCCGGAGTTTCTAACTGACCACCCGAGCCTGTACCATATTGGCTTAACGCAATCGGCTCTTTATTTAATGGCTGTTTATAAATTTCATAAGCTCGATAATTGCGATAGTCAGAAATACGTTCTAATTCACGCATTGCCTTAACTTCGTCCTCATCAAGTAGCATGGCCATTAACTGATCACGTACACGCTGAGAATTTTTCGTTAAACCTGCATCAAATAATGTTGCACCATCACCTAAACTTGGTGACTTAATAACTTCATCAAAGAATTGGAAATATTCTTTGTATTCAGGCACCCATTCCCAATCAAACCAGTAACATTCTTTATCGGCACCGAATTTATGATGAGCCAGCTCTTTGTTTAAATCTTCCAGTACGCGTTTACCATCATTAATTGACTGGTAAATCGAGTGACAAAGATTGGTCACAAACGCATTATTAAAACTTTCTTTTAAACCGGTTAACTTATCTTGCTTTTCAACCAAGATATTATTACGTAAACGGTTGTGAACACGATCGACTTCTCGCTGCAGCGCGCATACATCCTTAAAGAAAGGTACACCGTGCTCTTCTCGATAGTTCGGGTCATAAACAATGGAATCAATCGTTTGACATGTTTGGTTATGATCCGCAATATTGCGCTCAATTTCATGAACCTTAGAGTTCATTTCGCTATAAACGGATTTACGATGGTTTTCGATAGAATCTGCTGGGCTATTTTCCGCTTCTTCATCGGCTTCTTTTAATCGTGCTTCAGAATCAAACTCTGGCCAAACACTAACGATTTTGCGTAAGTTATCTTCTTTACCATCGGCAATATAAGACGTTTCTTCTTGCTGATCGCTTAGTTTTTTACACAAGCGTTCGCTGTCTTTTAATTGCTGCTCAATACGCCCAGTTGTGCCGTCTAATAATTGAATCTGTTGATCCAATTCATCACCTTTCGTTTTCAGTACTAAGAACTCTTCTTCTAAGGCAGAGAAATCGGATAGATCAACTTTAGCAAGTGCCGCTTCAGCTTGTTGAATTTGATAATGAGTTTCTAAAATTTCTTTAATCGAATTAGCGAATACCACATGGCGTAGGCTGTTAACCCCAAGCAAGATATCTTGAACTTGCTTAGCACTGACCTGAGCTTCATTGGCTTGATCAATTAAACTGCCTAATTCAGATTGTTTGGCGGCCAATGCACGCTCACGAGCGCCTTGGCCAAACACAAGCTCTGCATCGTTTAAGTCACAACGATAAATCGAATAGGCACCGCTACCCAGCCCTTCCTTTGTAACTCCACGACGAGTCTGGCGCAACGCAGTAACATCGCGAACCTGCTCAACTGAACCGTAACTTGCTTGTAGATAATAACGTGCTGTTGCGTGCTCAAAGGACATCAAGTTAATAATCGAATTATCGGCTAGCTTCATGCGATCGCAATCTTTCTTCGCCTTACTGCCCTGAACAACTCGAGCACGGCTTCCGCCTTGAATCGAACGAACAATTCGCGCCGCTTCCGCTTCATATTCAGATTCAACAATAATGCTGAAACGCGCACCACCGATATAACCCTCAATGGCACTTTGCCAATCTGGGTCTGTAATTTCTACATAATCGGCTAAAACACATGGCTCTGCTTGCGGGCACTCACGACGAATCGTTTCTAATGCAATGCGAACAAAGTGTGGGTAGTTAAGTTCGCGAGCTTCTAAACTATCGATATCATTTTGTTTTTGCGCAATTTGGCGCTGCACCTGCTGTACCTTTTGCTCACGTCGATCCACCAGCTTCGCTAGTTGATCACGCAAAGGAATACCTGAACTTTCCAGTTCGCCGCTGTACCAACGCTCACGCCATTGATTCATCAATTGTTGGTTTTGCTGTGCGGTTTCTAAATGCGCTTCCAGTGGACTTAAATCCACCCAGTCTTTACCTAGTAACGTAGGAAAATCGACGGCACCTTCACTGGCAATTGCGGCCACATTCTTTGCCATTTCAATCAGTTTACGCTGACCTAGTGATGGTAAATCAACCGAGATCGTGGATTTCTGCAACGACTTATACAAGCTCTCTGTCGCCTGCAAAGAAAACTGAGACGCTTTATCCTGTTCTAACAACAACATGGCTTGCTGCTGAAGCTGCTGTTTCCCACTTTCTACTTTTTGCTCAAACTGATCTTTATCTTGTAGCGCATCAATACCTAAACGCTGAGCTTCCATCGCAATTAGTTGCTCACGAAGTTGGCTACGGCGATCTTGAGATTGCTCACGCTCTTGCTCGGCATTCGTTAAATCATCACGTAAATGTTGCTGTTTTTCTTTAGCTTTTAAATACACTTGCTGGTCGCTTAAATAACGGCTTTTCGCAGCTGTATATTCAAGTACGTTATAATCGATCCATTGATCAATATAAGTTTTAGCAGTGATTTTTGTCGAACTTAAAACATCAATAGTTTCTTGCAAGCGCTTGGCGTCAGATTCCATCGAATAAATGGTCTTCATCAGTTCTGAAACCGAACGAATAGCATCACCTAAATCTTTCTTCTCTAGAATTTCATTGGCGACAAAACCATTAATACTTTTAACAGGTTTATATGCCATAAAGCGTGAAAAGGTACGTGCAGCATTCATCGCTTCCCGTTCAGATACGGCATCGTGGCGACCACGTAATGCACCATATAAGCGACGGAGATATTGCTTTTTAGTATCGTACTTTTCAATATTATTCGCTTCCATACGACTTTTAAGGTGATTATTAATTTTATCTAAACCAATCACCTGGCGCTTACCTTCCGCATCTTCTTGCAGAAAATCCGATAAGGTTAACTGCTCTCCCGCGACAATATAAAATTGCAGATCATTTTGGCGGGCGGTTGTTTGTGTACCTGATTTTTCAATAGAAGCACTAATACCTAATACCGCAGTAAAAGCTTCTCCACTTTCACCTTCCGTAGGATGGAAAATAGCGGCCAAATAACCCACTGCACCATTTGGACGAGCATAACTTCCGTCATCACAACCAAGCACATACGACGCTAAGGTACGTACGTTTTTACCACGCCCACGCTGAGTCGCTTCGTCTTGGCCTGGGTTGTAATGGAATAACGTATCATGAGCGGCTGTCATAACCGTTTGAATTGCATCGGCGGCGGTGGTTTTACCCGAACCGTTACCACCAGATAATAAGTTAATCGGACCAAAGTCGAATTCTAGTGCCGGGATATTACCCCAGTTTACATATACAAATTTCTTTAAAAACACTATCTATTCCTTATTCCGAAAACAAGCTGGTTGTTTTAGTTTCAGCAACTGCTTGCTCTGTTTCTTCTAGCTCTGTTTCTTCTAGCTCTGTGTTTTCTGACTCAGCTTCTTTTTGAATCTCTTCTTTTTGAACAGTTTCTTCTTGGCCAACGCCCTCTTGAAGAGTTTCTTCTGCTTCACCGATGTTTTCTTGCACGATATCTTCACTTTCAACAAGATCGGCTAATACCTGCTCGCTCACATAGCTCATGATCATCGGACGAATTCTCATCCACATATCACCATCATCTAAGCGATCTTCATTCGCAAGTTGAATCAATCGTAATTGCTTTAACCGACGAAACAACTGTTTACGCTCAGTCATATTGTCGGGCAATGTACGCTTCAATAGATTCTTCATCGCGATACTTAGCGATTCTAATGACACCATGACACAGCCTTGCTCATCAACCTGCCCTTCGCGTAATGCTTTATCATACTGGGCACGTAAAACGAGAATCAATGCAACTTCATTTTGATTTAAACGCATGCGCAAGCCAGGGCTTTGAATTGCATTTTGTTCGTCTTGCACACCAGGAATTTGAGCACCCGGTGGATATAAACGAATAAACTGAAAACGTTTATCGTGCTGAACTCGAACACCCAACAGCTCTAAATAATCGGAAACAATCTCTTCCAAACGCAAATATCGATCATACAGCTGCTGCTCTACCTGACTTTCATCACGGCATATAACACCATAATCTAATAAACGAATTAATAATTCAGACAGCTCGCGTATATCTAAACCTTGTTTTTCTAATTTCTGCTCAATAAATTGCAGCATTATTCTTCTCTCTATTATTGAGCGCCAGCTTGATTACGAGGGCCGCTATTAATTAATTCCACGGTAAAGTGGTCTTTCTTAGTAAAGTAACTATTTTCATCAATCTTATGATCATTCGACTCGCTAGTGTCATCAACTTCGTAGTTCATTACAAACTCAAAATCAGACGATAGGCTACTGGTCGATGCCAAGCTAACCGCATTAGCCACGGCTAAAAAGTCATTCGCATTTTCAATCGGTAAGTCTTTGGTCGAAATAACCTTTCCAGCCATCAAATGCTTCTGCATATAGCTGCGTAAAGAAATATTATTGATGAAAAATGCTTGATCTAGCACTTGTTGGATATAGATATCTTTGCGGGCATCCATATCGAAAGCTTCAGTCCCTTCATCTAAATCAGCTTCGATAAATCGACGCTTACGCGGTGGCGCTAAGCGCACTTGTGCAGGATCAACAAGAGCAACTTCCGGCACACTCATTAGCTGGCCTGCAGCCATAAGCTGTGCATTTTGATCTTCAGGAGTTAATTCGGCTAATCGTTTACAAACACTCAACACATCATTATGTTGCTGTGACGCTAAGTAACTCATTTGACGAATAATAATATCGGCTCGCTTAGTGAAGCCTTGAAGTGCTTTACGCAACGCTGGCAACATTATGTCACTGGCATTTCGAATACGCTGCTCTATACCATCTAGGATTGTCCATAAAACAGAGGCTCCTGGTTGAACCAGTTCAGGAAGTAAATCGCGTAAGCTACCTTCTGTTTTTGCTTTAAAGGCTTTATTTTTATTGCGAACCTGATCGAGCAATTCGCTAATACGATCACGGTGTTTCTCAACATTATCCGCAGACAGACGCACAGCCAAATCAGGCTGAAAGCGCTTTTCCATAAAATCAAAGAATTCTTCACTGGCTCGCTGAACCAATATCGTAGAATCCATTTCACGTACAAGGTCTCGCTTACGTTCTTCAAGTTCAGAAATAACATCGGTGAAGTCACTGATAATGCGCTCGGAGTATTCGTAAGCGTCTAACAAGTCATAGACTTCTCCACGCTCTAAGAAGGCTTCCAGTGAATTACGTGTATTTCGAGTATTACGATGGCGGGTTCGTGCAGACGCACGACTTTCAGTAATAAAGGGGTCAACAAACTGGCGCCCATAACGGCTAAACGCAAACGTGCTTTGTAAAGTCGCTTCATCGACTTGTTTTTCCATCCAGCCAAAATCGAGCAACTGGTTCAACACCCAGCCGGCTTGTTCACGACTATTGCGAAAACGGCTGTCTTTAGCGCCTATTTTACTGCCAGACTTAGCATTGTCATTATCATCGTCATCCTCGCCATCTGCCAAAATTGGCGCGCGCACCAAAGCTTCCTGAAAGATTTCAATAACAACATCACGTTGAAGCGCTTGCCCATAATCAGCACTACTGCTGCTGTAAAGGCGCTGATAAAGCTCTTTAAGACACTCCAACACCTGAGCGCGATACTTACTCGTTAAGGGACGGAAAAACTGCCCACGTTCCTGATCAAAAAACATACAAATAATAATGCCAGCTAAATTGAACTACCTAGATTAATCAAAGCTGAGCCTCAAGGCTAGTACTGCTTTGAATCCATTAGATAATTGTTTAACTGGCACCCATTTTAGGCATTGTAAAACTGTTTAAAACTAGGCACTCAAAGCCCTAACTTAGTAGTAAAAGTACAACAAATAATAAACCTCCAGAAAGAAGGTAGCGCTGGGTTAAAACCTTATACTTGGGCATTCTTAACGCCATAATCACACCACTAAGGGCTAAAAGAACCAAACCAACAGCAACAACTACTGCGTAAACCTTAAAAATAACTCCGCCCTTACCTTTATGTAATTGCACGAGGTATCGATAATAACTACTCTCATTTATAGTTAATTTTGCAACGAGTGCATCAGACGTCGGAGCAACTGTGGCAACACGAGCAGACCCAGCCCACTCATAAGTGTAATTTTTCCCCTTCCCTTTAAGCCTTCCGTCTCCTGAAGGTACTTGAATACCATTAATCTCAAGCACATCTTCTAACCATTGATGTAAATACTCTGCATCATTTTGAAGCGGTTGAGATAGAACAATGTCATGCTCAGTTGTCTCAAATCCTCCCTTAATACCCCAAGTATAAAATGCCCCAGTAACAGCAAACATAAGAATAACCGGTAGTAATAAAGCCGCAAAAGCTAGATGAAGGTGGATTAAAAATGAGCGATTCATAATGATCTCTTAAAATTATTTACATTAAGGATAACTATACTGCGCTATTGTTATAAATACATGACGTAAGACAATTCTATACATTCTATGCTTGCCCCATAATCAAAAACCTACTGACACTTCTTAATTCTAAGTTTTCTCTTCTTTTCATATCGCTCTAAGGCTTTTCTCATTGCAGTCAAATTACGGCTTTTACTACGATTCTTAAAGGCTAAGTACTCTTTCTCTCGGGCAGCTTCACAATCTGCTTCACGTTTCTTTTTCTTAGCAATTGCCTTCTCACGCTTGATTCTTTTTTTGCGTTTCTCTTGAATGAGCTTATCCGCTGCCGCCTCTCGCTGAAGCCGGCTTTTTTTCAATTTCTGGGCGGTTTTTTCTAACTCTTTAAGGTTTGGTTTATCTCCAACTGAGCGCTGCCCACTGGTAATTGCTTGAGAATCATAATCAGGCTTCGGATAATCAGAAAACTGCACTCTCCCATCCTCATCAACCCAACGATAGATCTCAGCATAAGCAGGCAGTATTGTTATAAGCGTATAAAAAATAAAGAAAATTAAGCATTTAGTACTAAGGTATCTCATTAGCATTCCTTGCATGTGAGTAGCCTTAAAGCATACGTGAAGTTCATAATCGTTCACTCACTCTTTATTCTGATATTATATTAGAATAAATACTGTATTATGTTTTTTATCACTTCAGGGCAGATAGAAGAATACACATGGAAGAATTAACAATTGAACAAAGTAAGCCAGAAAAGCGCGACGCAATGAAAAAATATGCCGACTTAGTGGCTATTGTTATTGCGTGTGTGATGATTCCTTTCGCAATCCTAGCAGCAGACCGTCTATTAGCGCTTTAGATATAAGCCTTTGAGATGCATGCCCTAAGCTTACTATTTAGAATGTGCCAACCATTTAATCCTCTGGCTTATTCCAGCTAGGCTCAATACCCTCAACTCGCGCCTGCGCTGTCGGCAATTTAATGCTAAAGCGAACTCCAGTAATGTCGAGTATGTTAAAAGTTACATTGTGTGTTTTATTACCACCTCGTTTAGGTTGGATATCCAAGCTCCAACACGGTGGAGTTAATTGATTATTCACCAATTGCTGAGACTGCAAATAGCTCTCACTCTTTTTATAAACACTGATCTTTTCACTACCAGCACTTCTATCTTCCGCACTATCATCTTCTGTACTGTCACCTTCCGAGCTATCATTTTCCATACTGATAAAACGAGCCGTTTTTTGCATAGAATTCGATGAGATTTCTACCGATTCAATGGCCTCTGAATACTGCCAGCGAATGCTTGTTCCTTGATCCCCGATAATAACCGCTCGTTGATCAACCACCTCAACATTAACGATATTGGTTTCTACCGCCCCCCCCTTCAATGCAATACGAATAGAGTAACTATCACTTTGGTTTTGTACATTATCCAGCGTTAGCAAGCCTTCATATCCCTTCACTATTTCATTAACAAAGAATAATCCAAGACCTTTACCATGATGCTCTTTCGTTTTTCGAGTGGAGTAACCAAGCTGAAACAGCTTCTGTCTATTATCTTCTAAAATCAGGGGGCCACGATTATAAACCTGAAAATCAACAAACTCGCTTTCACTGCTTTCTGTTAATGTCAGCAATATTCGATCTGTCTTTTGCTTAAAAGGAACTTTACGCGAAAAATGCTGCGCGTTTTTTAATAGATTTTCTAAAATGAGTCGCACATGATTACTATTCCCCAGTAGAGCTTGTTGAGTCATTACTTGAATATTGAACTGGTCATCCTGAAACTTCCACAAAAGACCAGAGCCTGGTTTGTAGTCATTATCATCCATGCTAGGAATAGAACTTGGTTCATGCACCAAATGTTGCAAGGTTGCATAAATACTACTCTGACAGGAGAAGTCTGCCTTGATGATAGAAGTTAATTCCTCATCCGGTTCTGATCTATCTTTTTCTAACATTATTTGATAATGATGCTCTTCGGCGTTGATCAATTGATTTGCGATGTGCAGAGCGATATTATCAGCAGTCGATAAGTCTAATAAATCCCACAAATAACGCATACTATCTAAGCCTTGCTGAGCTATTTCTCTACTTATAAGAGTTTTATTTACACGCGCCTTATCTGTATAAGCTTTATCAGCCTGTTCATCATTACTCTCGTCTTTAATAATGTTCTGCAATAAAGAGCTGACAATATCGTAACTAATTACGCCGTTATGACGTACTTCGGCGGCAATGCTTTTAAAGTGTAAAAACTTTTCATCGTATTCTATGTACTCTAATAACTTGTCGCTAATAAAGAGCTTAAGTTTATCCGCATGTCCTGAATAGGTGTGCGCCTTATTATTTAAATGTTTTTTACTTTCCCATAAATCTTCAATCTCAAGTCGCAGTTTATCCGTATTAATTTTCACCTGCTTTCTCTTACGCTTAAAGCGTTGAATATCCCAAGCGAGTAATAAAGCAAAAATACAAATCATTGAAATCAAAAATCGTGACGTTAATACAAACGAGTAATCAGCGCTTAATACTTCAAATAAAGGGGCAATTTCTGCGTAATCACTTTTCAAAGCTAGTCCGGCTAAATAAGTAATCAATAGCAGTGCAAAAAAACTGCTCAGCCAAGGATAGCTTTGCGCCGTTTTGAATCGTTTAGTCTTTTTAATTTCTGTCATTGTCTCAATCATTCTCTACCTGTTAATCACTCACGATTAATCTTTAATCCAGCAATAAGCGCTGCTATCACCAAATGTTGTAATGCCTTTTCCAGATTTACACATGTCCGTAAAGCTCTCTTTCCCTTTACGCTCAGCCGCCTGATCAATTGATTGTCTTAGTGTACGAATATGCTGGCGATAATTTGCATCAGAGAAACGCTCAGGGTCCGCATCTAATTTATCAACCACCTGTGACGTAGTCAGAGGGCTAGGGGATGCTTCAACTAAATAGCGTAATATTTTTCTAGGGGTTGGTGGTAATGGCCGACGTTCATTTAGCGGATTCATTAACCGCTCGCCATGCCAATAAACATTCCAACTCGCAGTATCAATACTTAACGAACCACTGGTAAGAATTTCGGTATTATTAGAGTCAGATTGAGTTCCCCCTGAACTGCCTCTCCCAGACAGCTGAGATTTTTTCAATGCCGCCTTAATACGCCAGCATAAAACCGCTTCAATATTTTGCTGATGTTTGGCGATAAAATCTTGTGCACCCGTTTCTTCAAACGCCTGTTGCTCAATACCCGTACCACTGTGCTCAGAAAGATAAATGACAGGCAGCTGAGGCCATTTTTTATGCAACGCGCGTGAAACAGAAAAACCCGCTTGATCATTGCCATTCATATTCGCATCTAAAATCGCGATATCGGGTGCGCTATTACTTTGGGCAATGTGCATTCGTGCCGCTTCAGCAAACTTAAAAATCTGCACTTCATTTTGACTATTTGACTGCCCCTCTGCCGAGCTACCTATAGGGCTAACTATAGAAAGGTCAGCTTGCTCCAAGATAGGTTTAAACTTGGTCACCCAGTGAGTCTGATCTTCGACCCATAAAATATTTATCATTCGCACCCTCCCTCTATCGAAAAGTATCATAAACAAAAAACTTTCAAATACTCACGAATTCCTCACAAAGCTCACCAATACTNGCTTCATCTGCTGGTAATCAGCACATCAAATTAACAGCCACATCAACCGTAATAACAGTATCACGAGGTGACCTATGAACGAACTTACAAGCTTGATCAACCTTTGGTCAAATAATACCGCCGTCTCTAGCCTAGTCTGGTTAGTCCTACTCATCACCCTGCTATATTTAGGCAGAGCTCAAGCACACCAGTTGATTTTTTCTAGCTTCCGTATGCTTCATACTAGCCTACGTCTATGGGCACGCAGTATCAACCAACTCACCAACCGCTTAAAGCAACGCAATAAAGAAGTTTTACTCGCTGCTGGGCAAGTCGAGCTACAAACTAAGATCGAACGCGAATTCAATCGAATTAGTACCATTGTGCAGCGCGATCTTAGTCAATACCCAGCTATTCACCGCGAAATTAAAACAGCGATCGAAACTGTCGAAAACGATTATCAAAATTGTGCAGAGTCAGCTCCATTGCCTCCAGCTTGGGGAGACGTGGTTGCCACGATTACTGCATTACCAAGTAATGGCGACCCAACCGTTAATAAGATACTTGAGAACATCAAGCAATCAATCAACGATGCTCAGCAGCAAAGTATGAACGCCTATCAAAANTCGGGCAGCGANCGTCATAAAATCTTAGCTAAAATGCAGCCAGATTGGCGCAANCTCGATGACAAAATGGACTTGGTAAAAGGCAAGGTTGATTCATTAGAAGAGCGTGGTCAGATCATTGATCAGCAAATGGAAGAATATCTCAGCATTCGCTCTGGGGAAGATAANGCAGCAAACATTTTAGCAACGTCTTCACTTACTCAATTTTTTATTGCTGGATTAGTATTAGCCATCGCCGCATTGGGTGGCTTAATTAACTTCCAATTAATTGCCATGCCTATGTCAGAAATGGTGGGAGGAACCAGCTATATTGGCAGCGTAAAAACGTCAGACATCGCTGCTATGGTGATCATCTTAATTGAAATCGCCATGGGCCTGTTCTTACTAGAATCATTACGCATTACCCACTTATTTCCATTAATCGGTAGCATGGACGATAAAATGCGTCGTCGTATGATGGTCATTAGTTTTTCAACTCTGTTCATTTTAGCGGGCATCGAAGCTTCATTAGCGTATATGCGTGACTTACTTGCTCTTGATAATGAAGCGCTACAGCAAGCATTAATGTCTGCTAATGGCAGCGAAGCCGCGGGCAGCAGCGCAGAGTTCCGTTGGATTCCATCTGTTGGCCAAATGATCATGGGATTCATATTACCCTTTGCCCTAGCCTTTATAGCAATTCCATTAGAGTCCTTCATTCACTCATTACGCACAGTGCTCGGATTGTTGGCTACCGCAATACTACGTGCTTTGCACTTAGTTCTTCGCAGCAGCGCCAGCTTAGTAACACAAGCGAGTAAAGTAATCATTAGCTTATACGACCTCATCATAATGGTGCCCTTAAGCATTGAAAATACGATTAAAAAAAGCGCTGAAAAGAACACAAGCAAAAGCATNATTAAAGAAGAAGCTAAGTCAGGAGAATTACTATGAAAAATATTATGAAAGCGAATATAAAAGCTATTAAAAAGAACCTACTATCAACGCTTACAGTAACCGCCTTATTAACCAGTACCGCCCTATTAAGTGGCTGCGATGAACAAAAGCCAGCTAACAAGTCAGTATATTTATTACTCGATACGTCAGGCACTTACACCAAAGAATTGGATAAAGCCCAGACCATAATGAACTACTTACTGGCGACACTAGACAGTGGTGATTCTATTGCCATCGCACGTATCGACAGCGGAAGCTTCAATGAAAAAGACATCATCGCCAAAACGACGTTTGATAGTCGCCCAAGTACGACTAACAACCAAAAGCGTGTATTCAAACAACAAGTCGATACCTTCGTCGCTAACTTAGAAAAAGGCAGTTTTAAAACTGATATTACAGGAGGTTTAATACAGGCCGCCGATTTCGTAAACGAAACAGAAGCTGGAGAAAAATACGTCTTAATATTTTCGGATCTTGAAGAGGAATTACAAAAAGGTCATATTCGTGACTTTCCTATCGACGTACAAGGCATATCAGTCGTTGCATTAAACGTCACAAAATTAAGAAGCGATAACATAGACCCTCGTGAATTTAAAAANCGTTTAAACCACTGGCAAGAACGTGTAGAAGATGGCGGAGGCAATTGGCGTGTATTAAATGATCTGGAAAGATTAGATCGCATGTTTGTTCAAAACTAATCACTAGTTCAACTTAAAAGATAAATTCAATGAGTTTTATAATTTAGAAGATTTAATTTATTGAAAAATAACAAGANATTTAAATTGGTCGGAATGGCAGGATTTGAACCTGCGACCACTTATCCCCCAGACAAGTGCGCTACCAAGCTGCGCTACATTCCGACATTCTCAAACAAGTGCTCTTTTTAGAAAAAGAAGCGAGTCCGTTTAAGTGCCCAAGATTATACCTAAGTACTTGATAATTGGAAGCTTATAACCCGCTCACATTTGTCCAATAAAATTCAGTCTTCAAGAATTATTTTTAATTCAGCTAATTCAGTCAACATATCTTTTATCAAAACACGATCAAAATGCGCTGCGGTTTCATCACCAGACTGATCATTCAGTTTCTGTCGAGCACCACTAATGGTATAGCCTTCTTGATATAATAAATTGCGGATTTCACGGACAAGGATAACGTCTTCACGTTGATAATAGCGGCGATTACCACGACGTTTGATAGGTTTTAATTGTGTGAATTCCTGTTCCCAATAACGCAAGACATGAGGTTTTACATCACATAATTCACTGACTTCACCAATACTGAAGTAGCGTTTAGATGGAATAGGTGGCGGCTCGCTAGAGTGACTCGCTTCCGGCATAAGCCTCTACTCGGATTTTTAATTTTTGTCCTGGNTTAAAAGTAACAACGCGACGTGCGGAAATTGGAATCTCCTCCCCTGTTTTAGGGTTACGTCCTGGGCGCTGACTTTTATCACGCAGGTCGAAGTTGCCAAATCCTGACAACTTCACTTGCTCGTTATGCGTCAGTGAATGACGAATCTCTTCAAAAAAGAGATCCACCATTTCTTTCGCTTCACGTTTATTCAAACCTAGGTCTTCAAACAGGCGTTCCGCCATTTCTGCCTTGGTAAGAGCTCGCATATTAGCCTCTCAATTGTGCATCAATCCTATCTGCCAAGTGAGCGAGTACATTATCAACAGCTTCGTTCACTTCTTCTTCATTTAGAGTGCGCGAAGGATGCTGCCACGTCAAGCCCAAAGCTAAGCTTTTTCTATCAGGATCAATGCCTTTGCCCTGATAAATGTCAAAAAGGTTTAACTTTGTTAGGTAATCCCCTGCTTTTTCACGAATAAGCGACATAACATCGGCAACTGGCGTTGCATCTGTAACCACTAGTGCAAGATCGCGACGCATCTCTGGGAACTTAGAAAGTGGCTTGAACGCGGGTACTTCAACCTGACGAACCGCCTTCAAACTGATTTCTAATAAGTAAACAGCTTGTTTTAAGCCCAGAGGTTTAGATAAATTAGGNTGTAATGCGCCAATCCAACCTACGGCAACACCATCCAACTCGATACTAGCCGTTTGACCTGGCTGAAGTGAAGGATGCTCAGCAGGAACGAACGAATAGCGAGCTTGACTTCCAGTACGTGCGATCAAACTTTCGAAATCACCCTTCAAATCGAAGAAATCAACATTTTGATCGGCTGCTGACCAGCTCTGCTCTGTACGAGTACCCGTTAACAGCATGGCTAACTTAGGATCTTGCACTAGACTCTCGTCTAGATTACTCGGATCTTTTCCAGGTTGAGGTACAAAGCTCAAACCAGTTTCAAATAAACGAACACGAGGCTGCTGACGCTTAATGTTATGAACCGCAGTTTGAACCAAACCAGCCCATAAATTAGTACGCATTACAGACAAATCTGCTGAAATTGGGTTAGCAAGTGCTAACGGAGCAACTTCAGGATCTAATAATTTTTGTACACTAGGCTCAACAAAGCTATAGGTAATCGCCTCTTGATAACCACGGCCTACTAACTGACGACGAACGTCTTTCATTGCCAGTTCGTTTTCAGGTACTGGTAATAACGGTGTTGCAGCCATTGGCGTACGAACTGGCAAACGGTTGTAACCGTAGATACGTGCAAGTTCTTCAATTAGGTCTGCTTCAATCGCCATATCGAAACGGTAGCTCGGTGCAATCACCTTCCAGCCGCNATCTACTTTCGAAACATTCATTCCTAGGCGCGTTAGAATTTCTTCAACTTCGCTGACTTCAATGGTTAGACCCAACATTTTTTCAATGTTTGCTTCTACCAATGTAATTTCTGCACAGCTTGGTAAGTCTGCTTCAGAGGTTTTCTCAACCACTGGGCCTGCTTCACCACCAACAATCTCTAACAATAGAGCNGTTGCACGTTCAACTGCNGTGCGCTGTAANTCAAAATCAACACCACGTTCGAAGCGATGCGAGGAATCCGTGTGCAAGCCATAGTTACGTGCTTTACCGGCAATCGCGATTGGATTGAAGTAAGCCGATTCTAGTAAGATATCTGTTGTTTCAGCGCCTTCTGTATCTGAAGAGACGCCTGATTCAGCNCCACCCATCACACCAGCCATTGCTAATGCTTTACTGCTATCAGCAATCACTAGCGTATCGCTGTTTAATTTAATTTCTTGCTCATCAAGAAGCACAAGCGTTTCATCTTGAGTCGCTTTACGAACAANAATACCGCCNTCTAGCTTNGCTAGATCGAATGCGTGCATTGGCTGACCAAGTTCTAAAAGAACATAGTTCGTCACATCAACCACAGGATCGATTGAACGAATACCACTACGACGTAGCTTTTCTTGCATCCAAAGTGGCGTCGCAGCTTTAACATTAATGCCTTTGATCACACGACCAACATAACGAGGACAAGCATTAGAATCTTGCAACTGAACGTCAATAGTATCTTCAATCGTTGCCGCAACTGCTTCGATCACAGGAGCAGTTACATCAACTTTATTTAATACGCCCACTTCGCGAGATAAACCAGCAATACTTAAGCAATCCCCACGGTTCGGAGTNAGGTCAACATCGATGATTTTGTCATCGCGACCTTCTTTGCTAAGGCCAAGATATTCACGCATACAAGTGCCTAGTGGCGCATCAGCAGGTAAATCCCACAAGCCATCAGACTTATCCGCTAGGCCTAGCTCTTCTTCCGCGCACAACATGCCGAAAGATTCTACGCCACGTAGTTTGGCTTTCTTAATTTTAAAGCCTTTGCCATCTTCACTAGGCAATACAGCTTTGATTTGTGCGAAAGGAATTTTCATCCCTTCACGCACGTTCGGCGCGCCACATACGATTTGAAATTCTTCGCTGCCGTCAGTTACCTTACAAACATTTAGCTTGTCAGCTTCTGGGTGCTTTTCAAAACTTAAAATCTGACCGACAACAATACCGCTGAACTCGCCCGCTGCGGCTTCAATTGCATCTACTTCCAAACCCGCCATGGTGATTTGGTCGACTAATTCTTGTGTTTCAAGAGCTGGNTTTGCCCACTCTCGTAACCATAATTCACTGAACTGCATGTTACTTACCTGCTATCAAATTCTTTATCAATCAGCTCAAAGATTGCTTTCTGGCGTACTTGTATCGCCTGCTTGGCTCGCTGTAAATATGTCCCTATAAGCTCAACTACCGCGTCCTGCGGTAGATGGCCAGCGCATCCAATACAAATACTCCAGACAATCTTCAGCTGAACATAAGTGTTTGACGCGACAGCAACTTTTGTTATTTCTGCAAAGGCCTTCCATAGCATGGATGCTATGGCAGAGCCTACAGGGAGCGAAGCGCCGTGAATACCTGTAACGACTGGTACTTCACGCCCTTCAAACAAAAGTGGCTGTATAAGCGTCAAGACTTTAGATCATCTAAATTGCTGCAAAAAACGCAGATCATTTTCAAAGAACAAGCGCAAATCATTTACGCCATAACGCAACATTGCTAAACGCTCTACACCCATACCAAAAGCGAAGCCAGAGTACTTTTCAGCATCCACGCCAGACTCTTTAAATACTTTAGGGTGAACCATGCCGCAACCCATCACCTCTAACCAACCGGTGTGACTACAAACACGACAACCTTTGCCAGAACACATCACACATTCCATATCCACTTCAGCCGATGGCTCAGTAAATGGGAAGTAAGACGGACGAAAACGAACGGCTAAATCTTTTTCAAAAAATACTTTCAAAAACTGCTGAACCGTACCTTTAAGATCGGCAAAGCTTACGTCTTTATCTACCAACAAACCTTCAATCTGATGNAACATAGGTGTNTGGGTAATATCAGAGTCGCAACGATAAACACGGCCCGGGCAGATTACTCGAATCGGAGGCTCTTGAGTTTCCATAGTACGAACTTGCACAGGTGAAGTGTGAGTACGCAACAAGGTATTCGCATTAAAATAGAACGTATCATGCATCGCACGTGCTGGGTGATGCGATGGAATGTTCAAGGCTTCGAAGTTGTGAAAATCATCTTCAACTTCAGGTCCTTCGGCAACGTTGTAACCGACGTTAGTAAAGAAAGCTTCAATACGTTCAAGCGTACGCGTAACTGGGTGCAAACCACCACTTTGTTCATTACGGCCCGACAAGGTCACATCAATTTTTTCTGCCGCCAATTTTTCAGCCAAAGCGATGGTCTGTAAATCGGTCTTACGCACATTGATTGCAGTTTGTACGGTTACTTTACCTTCGTTAATTAGGGCACCCGCTTTCGGACGCTCTTCATTGGATAATTTACCCAACGTTTTCAACAAAGATGTAATTGTGCCTTTCTTACCTAGGTATTCTACTTGTACCTGGTATAACGCATTTTCTTCACTAGCACTGGCGACTTTAGCAAGCGCTTCATTAACCAGCGCGTCGAGGTTTTCCATCGTTTACTCCGTAAAAACCTAAATTTAGTAAATCTTAATTCTAATTCTTAAATAAAGCGCAAAAAAATAAGGGAGTGGCAAAGCCACTCCCTTATTTTAACAAGCCAACTGTTATTGTTGGCTTATCTAAAAATGATCATTCGCTAGAAAATCTAGCTCATTACATTCTTATTAAAGGCTAGCTTTAGCTTTTTCTACTAGAGCCGCAAAAGCGCCTTTTTCGTTTACAGCTAGGTCAGCCAAGATCTTACGGTCAACTTCGATAGAAGCAACTTTAAGACCATTGATGAAACGGCTGTAAGACAAACCATTTACACGAGCACCAGCGTTAATACGTGCAATCCACAACTGACGGAATTGACGCTTTCTTTGGCGACGGTCACGGTATGCATATTGACCCGCTTTAATTACCGCTTGCTTAGCAACACGGAAAACACGGCTACGAGCACCGTAGTAACCCTTAGCTTGCTTTAAAATCTTTTTGTGACGCTTACGCGCCTGTACACCACGTTTTACACGAGCCATATGACTCTCCTACAAATTATACCAAGGGTTTATTAAAGGTTCGGCAACATGCGAATTACAGTAGCTTTATCTGAGGCGTGAACCATCAAATTAGCACGTAAATGACGCTTACGCTTAGTGCTTTTCTTGGTCAAGATGTGGGCACGGTGTGCTTGACGGTGTTTAAAGCCGTTAGCCGTTTTCTTGAAGCGCTTTGCAGCACCACTTTTGCTTTTAATCTTAGGCATTTTAATTTACCACTTCGCATTGTTAATAAACAGCAGCAGGTAGAACGTACAAAACCCCAGCCTCGTATTGCTACGAAATGCTAGGGTAAAGCGATTCGTTTGAAAACCTAACTACTTCTTTTTGACCGGTGAAAGCACCATAATCATTTGACGACCTTCCATCTTAGGACGCTGTTCAACGGTGCCATATGTCTCAAGATCTTTCTCAAGACGCAACATTAACTGCATACCAAGGTGTTGGTGAGCCATCTCACGACCACGGAAGCGTAAAGAACACTTCGCTTTATCACCGTTTTCTAGGAAACGAACCAGGTTGCGTAGTTTTACCTGGTAATCGCCTTCCTCAGTCCCAGGACGGAATTTTATTTCCTTAACCTGAGTCTGTACTTGCTTCTTCTTAGCAGCATTACGCTGCTTCTTTTCTTCATATAGCTTTTGGCCATAGTCCATAATTTTACAGACTATTGGATCGCCATCAGAAATCTGAACCAAATCCAAGCCAGCTGCTTGAGCGGCTACTAGAGCATCGTCAATACTTACAACGCCGGCTTGTTCGCCGTCTGCGTTAATTAATCGTACTTCTTTTGCTTTAATGTTGTCATTGATCGATGGGCGCTCAGCACGAGCACCACGTTTATTATCACGTCTGATGTTAACTTACTCCGTTTCAACTTGGCCGCGGCGGGCGATATCTTTCGCTAATAGCTCTTTAAAGGCGTCTAGGGTCATTGTTCCTAGATCATCTCCTTTACGAGTACGCACTGCTACCGTGTTGGATTCGACTTCTTTATCCCCTACCACAATAAGGTAAGGCACTTTGTGTAATGTATGCTCGCGAATTTTAAAGCCAATCTTCTCATTTCTCAAGTCCGCAGAGGCTCTAATGTCATCTTTTTTCAAAGAATCTTCAATTTGTTGGCAATATCCGCCCTGTTTATCAGTAATATTCAGAATTGCCACTTGTTGAGGTGCCAACCAAGCTGGAAAAGCACCTGCGTAGTGTTCAATCAAAATACCAATAAAACGCTCAAAAGATCCCAAAATAGCACGGTGTAACATCACCGGTGTTTTACGATCGTTATCTTCACCAACATATTGAGCACCTAATCTCTCAGGCAACATGAAGTCTAGCTGAATAGTACCGCACTGCCATACACGATTTAGACAATCACGTAATGAGAATTCGATCTTAGGTCCATAGAATGCACCTTCACCTGGCTGTAATTCCCAATCAAGACCTGCATCATTCAATGCATCTTCCAACGCTGCTTCTGCTGCGTCCCATTGAGAGTCATCACCAATACGCCCTTCTGGACGCGTCGATAATTTCATTTCAACATCTTCAAAACCAAAATCTTTATATACATCAAGAGTCAACTTAATAAAGTCACTCGCCTCTTGGCGAATTTGATCTTCAGCTGCAAAAATATGAGCATCATCTTGAGTAAAGCCACGTACACGCATAATACCGTGAAGCGCACCAGACGGCTCATTACGGTGACAACAACCAAACTCAGCCAAACGTAATGGCAAGTCACGGTAGCTCTTCAAGCCTTGGTTAAAGACTTGAATATGGCACGGGCAGTTCATCGGTTTTACGGCATAGGTACGTTTTTCAGATTCAGTAACAAACATGCCATCAGCATAGTGTTCCCAATGCCCTGACTTTTCCCATAAGGCGCGATCTACAACCTGAGGAGTCTTAATTTCTTGATAACCCGCATCGTTTTGAACTTTACGCATGTACTGTTCAAGCGCTTGATAAATAGTCCAACCATTTGGATGCCAGAAAACCATTCCTGGCGCTTCTTCTTGCAAGTGAAAAAGGTCCAACTGTTTAGCTAGTTTACGGTGATCACGCTTTTCTGCTTCTTCTAAACGGTGCAGATAAGCTTTTAAATCTTTCTTGTCATTCCAAGCTGTGCCGTAAATACGCTGTAACTGCTTATTCTGAGAATCACCACGCCAGTATGCACCCGATACACGCATCAATTTAAATATACGCATCGATTTTGTACTAGGAACATGCGGACCACGACACATATCGATATATTCTTCGTGATGATACAAGCCAACAGCTGTTTCACCTTTAGTAATAAGGTCGTCGATTAATTCAACTTTATAGTCTTCTTCACGATCAACAAAGATGCGACGCGCTTCTTTAATAGGCGTCATTTCTTTATTAACAAGATAGTCTTTTTTAACCAGCTCTTTCATGCGCTTTTCTATCGCAGTCAGATCTTCTGGGGTGAAAGGACGTTCAAAATCGATGTCGTAATAATAACCATCTTCGATCACAGGACCGATAGCCATTTTAGCCGTTGGGTAAAGCTGCTTGACCGCGTGACCAATAAGGTGAGCAAAAGAGTGACGAATCACTTCAATACCTTCTGCATCACGACCAGTAATCAAAGAAATATCAGAATCATTCTCGATTAATTCACAAGCATCAACGAGTTCACCATTAATACGGCCACATACCGTTGCTTTAGCAAGGCCAGGACCAATATCTTCAGCAACTTGCATCAGAGTTACAGCGTGATCAAACTCGCGTTTGGAGCCATCAGGGAGGGTAATTACAGGCATTCAATATATCCTTTCACAGTGGTGACCCCTACCAAAGGTCACGTGACGTGCATAATTATTACTAATCAAAGTAATAACACAAAAAAATTAGACGTAGGAGATTACAGCTCGACTAGACAAGTGTAAAGACCTGAAAAGCCTCAGATAGCTATAAGTCTTTAATTTACTTAACTTTCTTTCAGGTAAACAGACTTAACCTGATATTAAACTCTATTTAGCAGCTCTAAAACGTTTTTGAAACTGCAAAGGGGTTTCATCCAACCAAGCTTTAAAAGCTCGAGTAAAGGCACTTTGTTCAGAATAACCGAGCAACAAAGCAATTTCAGATAAGGTCAAGCGCCCTTCTTTTAGATACTGCTGCGCTAACTGCTGCCGTGTTTTTTTCAATAACTGTTTAAACACTAACTGACGCTCTTCAAGGCGACGATGCAAGGTTCTGGATGATATTTTCATATAACGTGCNACTTCATCCATTGTTGGCTTCCCATCCTGCATTGCCCGTAGGACATACTTATAGAATTCTTGCTCAAACAAATCACCATTTGGCAGCACATCCAACAATGCACCCGCTTGCTGATCTAATAACGCACGCAAGGCAGGATCTGCCTTTTCTATTTTTAGCGAAAGCATTGATAAAGGAAAAGCGATATAAGTATTCCTACACCCAAACTCAACATCACAACCCAACAACTTTGAATAAGGCACCAGGTTTTCTGGTTTCGAATGTACAAAACCTACTTTAGCGGGTCTTAAACTATCCTTGCCCACCAGCATATTTACGTAGCTCACTAAACAGGAAATCAGCGTTTCATCGGACTCGCGTGTAGAATACCCATGATCAAACGGCCAAGAAAAAGTAATTACTCCACCTTCCGTGCGCGTAGAGGCGGCATTACCTTCATACAATAAACGTTGGAAACGCTCAAACCTTTGAAGAGCCTCCGCTAAATACTCACAAGATAAACTTAAATATCCCAATATTCCGCAATGATTAGGCTGTATGTAAGTACCCACTTCAAGTCCAATATAGGGTTTGCCATACAAGCGGGAAATAACCTCTAAAGCATTCCACCAATCAACAAATGGCATTCGAGCATTGGCATTATAATGAGCAAGCTTTATGCGTAACTGATCTAGTTCAGCACCACGATCGCCGACAAGAGGGTTAGCATCAAGATAGCTCAATAATAAATTGGCCAAATCTCCTGCAACATTAAAATTTACCAACATGGCCTAGCCCCAGAAAAAATATTTGAGCATTATTCATATTATTATTCTTTTATTGTGTCTTATTGGCAGCGAATGTCAAAAATAGAACTCGCGATGTCAATAATAATTGACGCGAACAAGCCATAATCATTCAAGTAAATTTAGCAGTATTAATATAACAACAAGCAAAATCGGAGAAATAAATGGAAGACCTAATACGCGCAATAGGCTTTATTTTAGCCGCGGGAGCTGTCTTCATGGCCATGATGGTTTTTGAAGCTTGGTATTTACATAGAAAAACAGGAAATACAAACTATCGCTTTGGTGAAACCCTTGCGAACCTTACGACCGGAGCGTCTTACAAGATTGTCGATGGTATTGCCATTGCGCTCTTTATCACTGCATTCTCAGACATGATCAATCCGTATGGGTTAGGTTGGAATCCTGAGCCTTCAATTTGGGCTTTCATTATATTATTTGTCTTAGCAGACCTGTTTATGTACTTCAATCACTTAGCCATGCACAAATTTCGTTGGTTTTGGGCAACACACGTAACCCACCATTCTTCTGAGCACATGAATTTATCTACAGCACTTCGCCAGAACTTTTTAAATGCATTGAATGGCAACTGGTTATTAATGTGGGTGCCACTTTCATTAATAGGCTTTGATAAAGATTGGATTTTAATCGCAATTGAAACCAACCTTCTTTACCAGTTTTTCTGCCATACCGAAGCCGTTGGCCGCTTAGGCTGGGCAGAAAAAATATTCAACACACCTTCTCACCATAGAGTTCATCATGGCAGCAACCCTGCGCAAATCGATCGCAACTTTGGTGGTGTATTTATTATTTGGGATAAGTTATTTGGAACGTTTCGTGATGAAACCGATGCAGGAGAAATCAAATACGGCGTAACTCGTATGCCAGAAAAACCACTAAACCCATTTTACATTCAAGTGTATGAACTGGTTTCTATCTTCAAAGATTTATGGAAATACAAAGACATAAGAATTTTATATAAGCACCCTGAATGGGTGACAGAGAAATACGGAAAACAATAACTCACAATGTAATCATCAAGCGCATAAAAAAGGCCGATCTAATAACTAGACCGGCCTTTTTTTATTCTACAAAAATGCTTAACGCATCATTGGAGGCATTCCACCAGGAGGCATACCGCCACCCCCCATTCCGCCCATAGCACGCATCATTTTCTTCATGCCGCCTTTCGCAGTCATCTTCTTCATCATTTTTTGCATCTGCTTATGCTGCTTCAACAAACGATTGATNTCTTGGATTTGAGTACCCGAACCACGTGCAATACGTTTCTTGCGCGAGCCGTTGATTTTATCTGGGAAGTGACGCTCCAATGGCGTCATTGAGCAGATAATGGAATCCATCTGTTTAAACTGACTTTCAGCGGCATCCGTTTGCTTGGCCATGTTAGCCATTCCACCCATACCAGGCAGTTTATCTAACATAGAGGTAATACCGCCCATGTTATTCATCTGACGAAGCTGATCGCGGAAGTCTTCTAAATCAAAGCCTTTACCAGCTTTTAATTTTTGCGTTAGTTTGTCCGCTTTTTTCTTGTCGATTTTGCGCTCGGCTTCTTCGACAAGGGTCATAATATCACCCAAATCTAGAATACGAGACGCAACACGGTCTGGGTGGAAAGGCTCTAACGCCTCAGTTTTCTCACCCATCCCCATAAATTTAATCGGTTTGCCCGTTACATGACGAACAGAAAGAGCAGCACCACCACGAGCATCACCATCGGCTTTGGTTAATACCACACCAGTAAGAGGCAANGCATCATTAAAGGCTTTAGCTGTATTCGCAGCATCCTGCCCCGTCATTGCATCAACAACAAACAAGGTCTCTTGTGGAGAGATTGCCGCGTGCAAATCTTTAATCTCAGCCATCATATCTTCATCGATGGCTAAACGACCTGCCGTATCGACAATCAATACATCAGCAAATTGCGTTTTTGCTTCTTGAATTGCTGCATTAGCAATATCAATGGGTTTTTGNCTAACATCAGAAGGGAAGAACATCGCCCCAACTTCTGTNGACAAGGTTTCAAGTTGTTTGATTGCTGCAGGACGATAAACGTCGGCAGAAACCATCATTACTTTCTTCTTATCACGTTCTTTTAAGAAACGAGCTAACTTTGCAGCCGTGGTCGTTTTACCCGCACCCTGCAAACCAGCCATCAAGATAATTGCTGGCGGCTGTACAGCTAAGTTAAGACCTTCATTGGCCTCACCCATCACATCGCGCAATTCATCGTTTACAATTTTTAGGAAAGCTTGCCCTGGGTTTAGGCTGCTCATTACCTCAGAACCGATAGCACGCTCTTTAACACGATCGGTAAATGCTTTAACCGCAGGTAAAGCTACATCGGCTTCCAATAACGCCATACGCACTTCGCGCATAGTGTCTTTAATATTTTCTTCGGTCAGCTTGGCCTGGCCAGTAATGCTCTTTAAGGCACCACCCAGGCGGTCGGTTAAACTATCAAACATCGGCTTATGTCAATCACTGCTAAATAAAGTCATCGATTGTACAAATATCGGCACAACATAGCTAGCCGAGCTTGGCCTTATCTCTTGGTTGTGAGAAACTTTTGTCTTAATTAACACCTTCTATCTATATTCAAAGGAATAATCAGGCATGAGCGGAACCTACAGCGCAGCCTTTTTTGCTTTTCCCGCTGCATTTTTATATTTATTCGCAGCATTTCGTCAATGGCANACTCTAAAGNNTAAAAAAGAAGNCAATAAAAANCTGGTNCTNTCTTTAGGGGNTGTTGCNGGNGTCATTCATGCACTACTGATCGCNGGCTCCGTGGTTCAACATGGAGGGTTTAATTTCGCCTTCTTCAATGTAGGAACTTTAATCACACTTGTCATTAGCTTGCTCGTTATTGTCAGTAGTGCAAGTAAACCACTAGAAAACCTCTTAATTGGCGTCTTCCCAATGGCCGCCTTTGTTATCTTAATGGATGCACTGATCCCTAACGCAGAAAAAATAACACCCCTTACTGGCGGGCTTGGTTTACACGTTGTTCTGTCACTATTGGCTTACAGCATCTTAATCATTGCAGGTATTCAAGCTATTTTGCTTTATATGCAAAATAAACAACTAAAAAGCCACAATACTTCTGGGCTGGTAAAATCATTACCACCACTACAGACCATGGATGCCTTGTTATTTGAAATGATCTGGATCGGGATGATACTGCTTACTGCTGCATTCGTTATTGGCTGGCCCTATATTACCGATATTAAAGAACAGCATTTATTGCACAAAACAGCTCTTAGTATTATGTCTTGGATTGTCTACGCCACACTCTTATTTGGCCGGTTTAACTTTGGCTGGAGAGGCATCACGGCCAGTCGCTGGACGCTCGTCGGAACAGGTTTCTTAATTTTGGCGTATTTTGGCTCTAAATTCGTACTGGAATTAGTACTCTGAGTCGATTATTTGGTATCCTTGCGTTTCCAAAATAACGCAAGGAACTCGTCTTGAACGACGTCCCCCTCAGTATCCTATTTGGCATACTGGTTTTACTGATCATATTTTCTGGTTTTTTCTCCAGTTCTGAAACTGGCATGATGTCACTTAATCGTTATCGATTGCGTCACATGGCAAAGAACAAGCACAAGGGAGCGCTGCGCGCATCCAACCTTTTAGCAAAGCCTGATCGCCTAATTGGCACCATTCTTACTGGTAATAATCTGGTTAACTTTGCGGCTGCCGCTTTAGCAACTATTATCAGCCAACGCCTATGGCCAGACAATCCTGATTTAGCCGTTTTTGTGAACACGATTCTGTTCACTCTTGTCGTGCTTATTTTTGCAGAATTAACACCAAAAACACTAGCAGCTATTCATCCAGAGAAAGTCGCCTTTCCTGCTGCGCGCGTTTTAATTGGCATTCAATGGTTACTAACTCCATTTGTATGGTTCGTAAATACTATTGCCAATGCGTTATTAAAACTGGTTAAGGTTGATACCAATGCAACCCCAGATCATTTAAGTACTGAAGAATTGCGCACAGTTGTAAATGAAGCGGGAACGATGATCCCTAAACGCCACCAGCACATGCTCATTAGTATTTTAGATTTAGAAAAGATGGCAGTGAATGACATCATGGTCCCTCGTAATGAGGTAGTGGCCATCAACTTAGAAGACGATATTGATACGATTATTGAGCAGTTACGCTCAACTCAGCATACGCGCTTACCTGTTTATCGTAATGATATTAATGACGTTGTTGGTATTTTGCATACCCGTAATGCAAGTCGATTCTTAACCAACCCTGAATTCAATAAGAGCGATATTCTACAAGAGTGTCGTGACCCGTATTTCATTCCAGAAACGACACCTCTGCATACCCAATTATTCAATTTTCAAAAACAACAGCGCAGAATTGCACTNGTTGTGGATGANTATGGCGATGTTCAGGGTATTTGTACTCTTGAAGATATCTTAGAAGAGATCGTNGGTGAATTCACCACCGACACAGCTGCAATCGATAATCCAGANTTCAAACGCCTAAACGATGGCAGCACGGTNATTGATGGAACCGCTTATATTCGTGATATCAATAAAGCCCTTNGCTGGGATTTTAATACCGATGGNCCAAAAACNTTCAGTGGCCTGATTGTAGAATACCTAGAAACTATTCCNGATGCTCCTGCTTGCTTAACCCTTGAAGGCAAGCGCATCGAGATTTTGAAAGTTGAAGATAACTTGGTGAAGCTTTCTAGAGTTTTTGAGAAGTAATACACAACCGCTGAGGCTTGAGATCTAACACGGATTTACGCCTCAGCCTTTAGATTCCTCTCAAGCTTTAGCGTCAACTAATAAAGTGCTACAATCGCCGCCTTTCTTTTATCGACGAATTAAGCCTGTAGCAACATGACTGATCAAGCATCCAAAAGCCGTAAGATACTAGTAACCAGCGCACTTCCCTACGCCAATGGCTCAATCCATCTTGGCCACTTATTGGAATACATCCAAACCGATATTTGGGTACGCTTTCAAAAANTACGTGGACACCANTGTACCTACGTATGTGCTGATGATGCACACGGCACGGCCATCATGTTACGCGCCGAAAAAGAAGGNTTAACACCAGANCAACAGATTGCNAACGTCAAAGCCGAGCACGAAGCTGACTTTGCCGGCTTCCAAGTGAACTTCGATAACTTTCACTCGACTCACTCAGAAGAAAACCGCGAGCTGAGCGAAGAGATCTACAAAGCATGTCGTGACAAAGGTCACATCGCTGTACGTAAAATCAAACAACTTTTTGATCCGGTAAAAGAATTATTTTTAGCCGACCGTTACGTTAAAGGCCAGTGCCCTAAATGTAACGCTGAAGACCAGTATGGCGACAACTGCGAAAGCTGCGGTGCAACCTACACACCAGCTGAATTGATCAAGCCTTTCTCAACCATTTCGGGCGCAACCCCTGTTGAAAAAGAATCTGAACATTATTTCTTTAAGCTTCCTGATTTCCAAGAGTTCCTACAAGATTGGACTCGTTCAGGAACACTTCAAGAAGAAGTCGCGAACAAATTAGCCGAATGGCTAGACACTGGTTTACAAGAATGGGACATCAGCCGTGATGCACCCTATTTCGGTTTTGAAATTCCAGATGCTCCTGGCAAATACTTTTATGTATGGCTAGACGCACCAATTGGTTATATGGCTAGCTTTAAAAATCTTTGCGAAAGCGAAGAAGGAAAAGCACAAGGTCTAAACTTTGATGAATACTGGAAACCAAGCGCTGAAAATGAGACCGAGGTTTACCACTTCATCGGTAAAGACATCATCAATTTCCATGCTCTATTCTGGCCTGCAATGTTAACAGCTGCTGACTACCGCACACCAACAGCGGTAAACGCTCACGGTTTCGTAACCGTTAACGGCGAAAAAATGTCTAAGTCTCGCGGCACGTTTATTAAAGGTCGCACTTTTTTAAATCATTTAGACCCAACTTATTTACGTTATTACTTCGCTGCTAAATTAAGCAACAAGGTAGACGATTTCGATTTGAATTTAGAAGACTTCGTACAACGCGTGAACAGCGACTTGGTAAACAAGCTTGTAAACATTGCTAGCCGTACTGGGAATTTTGTATTCAAAGCTGGCGGCAAATTAAGCAGTAACTGCGTAGAGCAAGAAATGGTTCAGCACTTCATCGATCAAGGTGATGTGATTGCGGAGTATTACGAGAATCGTGAATTTGGTAAAGCCATGAAAGAAATCATGACGCTTGCCGACCGCGCTAACGAATACATTCAAGAAAAAGCCCCATGGGCCATGAATAAAGAAGAAGGCCGCCAGCAAGAAGTTATCGAAGTATGCTCGGTTGCCCTTAACTTATTCCGCCAGCTAATTACTTACCTAGCGCCAGTATTGCCTGACATTGCAGAAAAGACAAAAACTTTCTTGAACCTAGACACTTTAAATTGGGCTGCACGTACCAATATATTGCTGGATCACGAAATTAATAAATTTAAGCCTATGCTAGGTCGTGCTGAAATGAAGCACGTTGAAGCCATCTTAGAAGAAACGAAAGATGACCTGCGTAAAGAAGCAATCTTAAACGGCGAGGCCGTTGAAGAAGAGGTAGCCCCTCAAGTAGAAGAAAAGAAGCTGAGCAATAAAGAACGAAGAAAGCTTGAAAAAGAGCGCCGCGCCGCTGAACAATTAGCCAATGCGCCTAAGCTTCGNGAAGATGGTAACGAAGTCATCGCAGATGAAATTCAGTTTGAAGATTTCGCGAAAGTTGATTTGCGTATCGCTAAAATTNTAAAAGCCGATCACGTTGAAGGCGCTGATAAATTATTGCAGCTGACCCTAGACATTGGTAATGGTGAAACTCGTAACGTATTTTCAGGCATCAAAGCGGCTTATCAGCCAGAAGACCTTGAAGGTAAGTTGACGATTGTGGTGGCTAACTTAGCGCCACGTAAAATGAAATTTGGGATGTCAGAAGGCATGGTTCTGGCCGCTGGCCCTGGTGGCAGCGACTTGTGGATTTTAGAACCACACGATGGTGCACAACCTGGTATGCGAGTTTTATAAGCACTTATTGGCGAATGAAAAATTNGCCATAGGAAGCAAAAGATAGTTTTTTATAGCAGTAGCAGGATGCTACGTAGAATCGTTGGCACATGGATGTGCTCATTCGATTCAGCGGCTAAAAAACCTATCGATTAATTCCTAAAACTATAATTCTATGAGTCAAACGTTTAGTAAAACCTAAACAAAATTTAGAAACGAGAAGCACATGAGCAACGAACAAGTTATCGCACCAAGTTATTTAAAAGACTTATCTTCTTTAATGTCAGAAGACGGCAGTATTGCCACTTCAAATGTTTGGTATCACGGTACAGCCTCTAGCTTAGTGAAAGGTATCAAACACAAGGGCCTTCACGGTGGCGGTGATGCTGCTTGGATCAAGCGAACTCAAGGTACCTTACAAACCATTGGTAATCGCACCTTCGAAAGTAAAGACCCTGTTTTCTTAACTCAAAGTAAAGAGTTGGCGTATTTTTGGGCACAGCAACGTACTCACTCTCGTAATCTTTACTTTAAAAAAGATGAAACGCCTGTTGTTTTAAAGGTAACTCTTAACGAAGAAGACAACGCTAAAGTAAATCCTGATACTGGCGGTGCTGCTTTGATTATGGAGCCCGGCAATGAATATATTATTTACGTTAAAGATCTATTTGAANCAAATGGCCAAGACCTAGACGATTTTGANCAAACNAAAGCAGACCGCATGATCTACCTTAACCGNTTAGGTTTAGCCTATACCAATGACTATATTCCAGGTAAATACATAGAAGTTGTTGCTAGCGGCTCTTAGTATAATATTTTTTGAATATCAGCTCGTCATAAAACCAGTCTTAGCAAATATGCTAGACTGGTTTTTTTATGCCTAGGTTTTAGCACTCATGATATTTATTCGTCTCTCTCTTCTTGTTAGCGCCCTTCTATTTTCTTGCTTTAGCTACGCAGAAACCAGTATCTGGCAAGTAAGTAACGGCAAAAACACCCTCTATCTTGGTGGCACTTTCCATATGCTAAAACCAAGTGATTACCCTCTGCCAATAGAATTCGAGAATGTTTATAAAAAAGTAAATTGGCTGGTGTTTGAGACCGACATGGATCAACTATCAAGTCCTGAATTCCAACAAAAGTTTTTAGCATCAATGACTCTGCCAACAGGGCAAATTCTCGCCGACCACCTATCAGCAGAAGCTTACGCAGAGTTAATTCGCTACGCCGCCAATAATCAAATGGATACAGCGCAGCTTCAGCGCTTTAAGCCTCAAATGATTGCGTTAATTATTACCCTAGAAGAATTAAAAAAATACGGGTTAACCGCTGAGGGCGTTGATAACTACTTTGGAAACAAAGCCAAAGCAGACAGTAAAATGGTAACCAAGTTAGAAAGCATAGATGACCAAATTCGCTACATATCAACAATGGGCGCAAATAACGAAAGTGGCCTTATCTTGCAGACTATTGAAGACATGGAAGAATTACCCAAAGTACTCAATGCTATGACCACTGCATGGCGTTCGGGCGACGATAACGGCTTGTTTGAAAACGGCATTAAGCCTATGTTAGAGGACTACCCTAAAATCTATCAAAGCCTTTTAGTTGAACGAAATAATAACTGGATGGGAAAAATAGAAAAACTACTCGCTCATCCTGAAGAAAAATTCATTCTTGTCGGAGCCCTGCATTTAATCGGTCAAGATGGTTTACTTCAACAATTAAAAAACCGTGGCTATCAAGTGCAGCAGTATTAATACTACTCTTAAAAACAAGAAGCTGACGAATATATACACTCTTCTAATCAAGTTCCATTGACACCCTATACCAACAATTTAACATATGGCTCACTTTAAAATTATTAGAAAACCATGAGAGAACTATGAAATCAATTATTACAGCTTTTACAGCCTTTTTCTTAATGTTTGCCATGGTCAGTGAAGCCGACGCAAAACGTTTTGGAGGTGGTGGTTTTGGTAAAACCTTCAAAACCTCACCGTTTGCTTCTAAAAAAGCAACTCCCGCTAAAAAAGATCAGCAACAAGCTCAACCAGGCCAAAAGAAAGGCGGCATGATGGGTGGATTAATGGGCGGATTATTAGCAGGTGGTCTATTCGCAGCATTATTAGGTAGTGGCGCGTTTGAAGATTTACAGATCATGGATATGGTCATCATGGCGGCCTTGGCCTTCCTAGCGTTTAAACTGTTTAAAGGCTTTATGTCAGGTGGAGCGCGAAGCAGACAACAGCCTTCAGCAGCAGGCTTTGGTGGAAATCAAAACCAACCGCGTCATAACTTTGAAATGCCACGTGATGCAGGTTCTCAAGCAGCACACAATCAGGAAGCTCCGGCAACCCAAGCAACGGGTTTCAATCAAAATGAAGTACCTTTCAATTTGCCAGAAGGTTTTGACCAACAAAGTTTTATCGAAGGATCTTTAAGTCACTACCGTACAGTGCAAGAGTCATGGAACAACGGCGAACTAGAAACTATTGAAGAATATGTTAGCCCTGAGCTGTTTGCAGCACTTTCTCAGCAGCGTAATAAACTGATGATTCCACCACAGACTGAAATCTTAGATTTAAGTGCTGAAATTGTACGTGCTGATCAAGCTGGAGATTCTGCTGAAATCAGTATCTTATTCCGCGGTGTTTGCAAAGATGATTTAGAAAAATCTCAAGACGGTATTTTCGATATTTGGCACTTACAACGCGATCTAAGTACTGAAAATGCAGACTGGGTTATTGTCGGCATTGAAGCTGAATAATCGACGCAATAAAAAGTAGATGAAATAACTACTTTTACTTCAAAAGAATACTCAAAAGCTGCTACTCTTTAGCGGCTTTTTTTGTTTTAAGCTCTATAAAAAAATAATAATGAGAAGGAATCAATATGACAACAACCATGACGACAACAATGACGACGGCCTACTGGTGTGTAATCGTCGCTATTTTGATGCCAGTACTCTTCACAGGTTTAGCAAAATTTACCAGTGGTTTCAGACCTAAAGACAACCATAATCCGCGCGCCTATTTAGCTAAGTTATCTGGCTGGCGTCAACGTTCAAACTGGGCACAACAAAATACCTTTGAATCCATTCCAGGCTTTATGGCCGCAGTTGTTATTGCCCATCAAATGGGTGGTAATCAAGATAATATCGATATGCTAGCAGTCGGCTATATTATTATTAGAATCGTCTATGGCGCATTATACATTGCTGATTATGCGCTATTAAGATCTGCAGTTTGGGGCTTAGGTGTGGCTTGTATTATTGGGTTGTTCTTTACCTAAATTGCCTTCGTCGCTCGCATCCAAGAGATTTGTGCATATATGATTACGGCTGCGGCGGCGGTTCCCATAGGAAAAAATGGAAATAACAAGATACAGTAAACCCACACTACGGCCTGTTGCCATAACCCTTTCTGGGCAATGGATCGTTTAACTAAAAAATTAAAAATCACACTTGGGATTGCGATAAGAAAGAAGATAGCTGAAAACCCTAACAGAAAGTTCATATTTTCTGACATGCCTTCCATAGGCTCTGCGGCATTAAATACCCCCAGCATCACTCCCATAAATAGCGCGATAAACACGGCAAAAATAGTAATGACATTAACGGCTATTTTTGCGGCTTTAACTTTATTCTGCAACGCTTCAGACTCTTGCTGAACTTGCTGATATGAACTCACTGAAGACATAAATACAACCATCCATTTTTTGTTAATTCATCATCTCAAATTAACGAGATACTTGCCATTAAAGCGCATAAAAAAGGGGAGGTGAACTATGTTCACCTCCCCTTTAAGCAGTATCTTTAAAAATTAAAGAGAAGCTGCTAATTCACTCGCTAGCTTAATACAACGTTTTGCATCCAACTCACCAGCAAACTCAGCGCCGCCAACAAGATGTAAATTAAACGTTTTGCCTAGGTCTTTCTCTAATTCGGTGTGCAACTTATTAACCGACACCTGACCTGCGCAAAGCACAACGTTATCAACGTCTAAAATACGTTTCTCAACGGTCTGATTATCATCCTTACCTGTGGTGATTGTGATGTGCAAACCTTCATCATCAACCTTATCGTAAGAAACACCACCAATTGTTTCAACACCTTTCATCTTAACAACAGCACGGTGAACCCAACCAGACGTCTTGTTCAAACCTTTACCAAAGCTAGAAGTCTTACGCTGTAACATGTAGACCTCACGTGGAGACTCTTCAATTTCCATCGGCTTCAAGCCACCGCGAGTCTCATTCGAGCCATCAACGCCCCACTCTTTCATCCATAGTTCTTTGTTCAATGTCAAAGAAGGACCTTGGTGCGTTAAATATTCACACATATCGTAACCAATACCACCAGCACCCATAACGGCAACGCGCTTACCAAGCTCAAGGCCTTCGCCCAATACTTGCTGATATGTCACAACTTTCTCATGATCAACACCCGGCATATTAGGAACACGCGGAGCAACACCTGAAGAAATAACCACCTCATCAAAGCCTGCTGCTTTTAATTGAGCGGCATCAACATAAGTATTTAATTTCAAATCGATATTTAAAACTTCAATCTGCTTTAAGAAATAACGAATCGTTTCTACAAATTCTTCTTTACCTGGAATCTTACTGGCGTAATTAAACTGACCACCAATCTCACCACGGCCTTCAAACAAAGTAACTTTATGGCCACGTTGTGCAGCAACAGTTGCACACGCTAAACCTGAAGGGCCTGCACCAACAACAGCAACTTTCTTAGCCTTAGTTACAGGAGTATAAAGTAACTTAGTCTCATGACCCGCGCGCGGGTTCACCAAACAACTTGCACGCTTCATTTGGAACGTATGATCTAAGCACGCTTGGTTACAAGCAATGCAAGTATTAATTTCATCAGCACGACCTTCAGCCGCTTTATTAACCCACTCAGAATCTGCCAAGAATGGACGAGCCATTGAAACCATATCAGCCTTACCAGAAGAAATAATTTCTTCAGCCACATCTGGCATATTAATACGGTTAGACGCAACGCAAGGAATGCTTAATTCTTTCTTAACACGACCTGTAATATCTGCAAACGCAGCACGAGGTACAGAAGTAACAATTGTTGGTACACGCGCTTCGTGCCAACCAATACCCGTATTAATAATGTTAATACCGGCTTTTTCTAATTCTTTTGCTAGCTCAATAACTTCTTCGATTTCAGATGCTTCTTCAACTAAATCAAGCATCGACAAACGGAACATCAAGATGAAGTCAGTACCCACCTCTTCACGAATTTGGCGAACAACCTCTAATGGGAAACGCATACGATTTTCGTAAGAACCGCCCCACTCATCATCACGCTTATTCGTACGCTTATTCAACATCTGTGTAATGAAATAACCTTCACTACCCATGATCTCAATACCATCGTAGTTCGCTTTTTTAGCTAACTTGGCACAACGTACATAATGACCAATCGTCTTATTAATTTGCTTAGACGTTAGCTCTTTTGGTTTAAACGGTGTAATCGGTGATTTAACCGCAGAAGGTGCAACGTTTAACGGAGTATAACCATAACGACCCGCATGAAGAATTTGCAGCAAAATTTTACCGTCTTCCTCATGTACAGCTTTGGTAACTTTCTTATGAAAGTGAACCTGCCAGTTATGCATTAATTTAGAACCAAATGGTAATAAATCACCTGCACGGTTAGGAGAAAAACCACCCGTTACTAATAAACCACAACCACCACGAGCACGTTCTGCAAAATACGCTGCCATCTCATCAAAATGCCAAGGACGATCTTCAAGACCAACGTGCATAGATCCCATGATGACGCGGTTCTTCAAAGTCGTGAAACCAAGGTCTAGTGGCTCCATTACGTGTGGGTAATGCGGATTTTGTGCTTGTGTCATTGCGCTAACCTTTTGGGCTGGTTCGGTTGAATATTTTTATAAGTAAATTCAAAAATAGGGAGCTTTAATTTCTGCACTCAATATAGGCTTGAAGTGCAATCAGGTAAATGACCAACCATTGCAATTCAATACCTTTTAGTGACATTTAGTATTATAGAAGCATAAAAGAATTCTATACCTCAATGAACTATATAATGAATAAATGCTCAAAGAGTGATCATGAATTGAGACTTAAGGAAGACTAATAATGAAAACTGCAAAAAACCAATGGCTACCCTCACTAGCTAGCATACTATCTACTGCGTTTCTGTTAACAGCCAGTCTCAATCACGCCTATGCAAGTGAGCAAGCTAACAACCTTAAAGCAATCAATTTAACTTCAGAAACAGTCGCACTTAATGCGATTGCAGACCATCGATCGGCTAAAAACATTTCTCGCAACCAATACCGCCACCCGAAAGGAACACTGGCCTTTTTCGGCTTAACATCCAATATGGCCGTGGTAGAAATATGGCCTGGAGGCGGTTGGTACAGCGAAATTCTCGCTCCAGTATTAAAAGACAATGGTCAATATTACGCAGCGGGCTTCTCATTGGTGGCTGAACGTACACCAAACTGGCGTAAAAACTATCAAAGAAAGTTTGAAACAAAGCTTAGCAAAAACCCTGAGATTTACGGTAAAACCATCGTTACCGACCTCTCCATACCAGAGCGCCCTGAAATCGCTCCAGAAGGCTCGGCAGATTTAGTTCTTACCTTTCGTAACGTTCATAACTGGATGAAAGGTGAATACGCACAAGACGTTTTCAATTCTATGTATAAAGCCCTAAAACCCGGCGGCAGTTTAGGTGTGGTTGAACATAGAGCAAAACCCGGCACCAGCTTGAAAGATATGATCAGCTCAGGCTACGTTACCGAAGCTCATGTTATAAAACTGGCTGAAACCGCAGGCTTTAAGCTAGAAGCTAAATCAGAAATTAATGCGAATATAAAAGATACTAAAAATCACCCTAAAGGCGTTTGGACACTACCACCTTCACTACGTTTAGGTGAAAAAGACCAAGAGAAATATCTTGCGATTGGGGAAAGTGACCGTATGACGCTGAAGTTTGTGAAATAGTAATGCTTATAGCGTGGACCTTTTCACTACGATCAGGTTCATGCTTCCTTCCTTAAACGTTCTTTTTTCTGATTGAGGACAGCCGTTCTTCTAAAACGGCTAGAAATAGATAGTGACCAATGGTTAGAAATAATCAGTCATTTTGAAGAGTGTTTTAAAACATTTGCAGGAGGCGAATACAATTTAAGAACAGCTTGTGAAATACTTAACTACCAACGACCGCCCAACCTTTCCACCTGCAAATTATTGTTCAAATAAAGTAACCAATAAAGCCACATGGTTTAATATCGAAATAAAATTGGATTACCGAGTATTACGCACGCTTAAAATTCATCATTATTCATACTGATCTTAAGTTTTTACATCAAGCTCTATTAAATCTCTGATCGATATAAAACAACATACTCACAACTCGATATCGTTGAATTAATCTAATAATACCAGGGTGGATGTCCTTTTTGTTCTTTCACTATGATAATAGCTTAGACTTCAGGCCTTTTATGGCTGCCAAATATACCAACACACTTAAACCTAAAGAAAACAAAGAGAATCGAAAATCAATGCCCCCTGCAGTATTCATAAGATAGTCGAAGATTAAAGATAAAACGATCAAGAAAAATGTAACTGCGACATAAGCAGATGAATAAAGCCACATACACAATAAAACCTTCCACCATTTTTCTGCAGAAAAAACTGCAACCAAGATAGAGATGAGAACAGATGAAATCAAAAAAATTATATTTCTACTTGTGAGTGAATTTCCAGCATAGGAATTTATTAATACATTCACCACTCCTATCACTATAAACATGCAAATAAGAACATAAGCTAGAGTATATATTACACTTTTCCAATCATTTGAAGTAGCCACTACAGTAACTCCCATATAACTTAACAATCATAATTACCAATCACTCTTATTGAGTAGCCTTATTATCTGGCTGACTTGAAGCATTACTTGACATCTGAACTGAACTATCACTAAGTGTCTTCAATGTAATAGCTGGGGCAGCTGATAGGATCAAGGGGTTAGGATCAAGGGGTTAGGATCAAGGGGTTAGAGTACTTGATTTAGAGTGCTTGTTTTTTTATAAACCCTAAAGACTTACGATCCCCACCATGCTTATCACGGCCTATGCCTATTTTCTCTGCTATCTTTCGCTTAAAACGATCATCTCCGAGAACCCAGTCTTTTTGAAGTGCTTCTCTAATTTCTTCTAAATCCAATTCGGGCATCAATCCTTGAAACAAATTTCGATAAGCTTCCTGCCTTTTCTCACTATTTTCATCAAGTTTTAAATATTCATTATGCGGTGTGATTAACTTTACTTCACGGCCTGCACCATTATATTGAAAGCTAGACCACGGATATTCACTTGCATGGTCAACCATACACGCACGCACTGGATTCAATTCAATATATCGATAAACTGTTAATAGATAGCGTTCAGTTTCAATCACACTGGATTTGAATCGTCCTTCCCATAAAGTACCCGTTCGTTGATGTGCAGAGTTAAAATAACGTACGTATTTACGACCCAAACTCTGCATCATACGACTGATATCGCCATCATCCATTGGCGTCACCAGCATGTGTACATGATTCGTCATTAAAACGTAGGCATGAATGGCCACATCACAGGATTCTGCTGATTCTTTTAGATAGGTTAAATACGTTGCGTAATCCTGCTCGGTATAAAAACAAGGTTCACGGTTATTACCACGCTGAACAATATGATATGAACATCCCTGAACAAAAATACGAGGTAGTCGCGCCATTAGAAATTCCTTTTCTAAATAATATGCCACGCTTATAAAATCAGTTTAACTTTCAGCAATCAATCAGCAAAAAGTCTAAAATCAAGCACTCTGACCCCTTGATCGAAAATCAAGCACTCTGACCCCTTGATCGCCTTGATCGCCAGTGTGCGGAAATACCAACAGAATGTTAGCCGATACCCGATTTGCGGAACATTTCGAATTCTTTGGCGATTGGCAAAATCATTTTGGAATTTTTGAAGGTTGCGGAACAACGATGCCCTTCAGTGGAAGTGCGGACGACGGCGGACTTGATGTGAGCGAATCATCAAATTCGGGAGCTTGTTGTTAGTCAGTGCATTAAACACTTATGAGGTAATGATATTACCTCATAAGTGACTGATAACAATCTTCCACGCACTCATGCACAACAATTGTGGAAAACAGAATTATATAAAGTGGAAGAATCGACAGATATGCCAAACCAACAGAGGACATAAGTTTGTACCAATAGTAGATGGCATATAAACCTCCCGTTGAAAATTGCTTTGCGACCAAGCGTCTATTCATTCTCTATTAGATTCCCATCGGCATTCCATTTACTTTGCTCAAACTCTCCTCTAAAAGAATCTTATTCACTATTCCGAAAATTACATTAGGCAGCGACTATGATAGTCGTGTCCTTTCCACGAGATACAATACATCTAAAATTTCTCGCTACAGCTCGCCTAGGAAATTTTCTCCCGAATCTTTCGGCTAAAACTATCAACCGCAATATTTAATAACGCAGAAATAATAATCAGAAAAAGTGCTCGGTCATACCGAATATCTTCGAAGGCCGAGTCGATATAAAAGCCTAACGTTGTAATGCCTAAAATACCTAAGATAGCACTTTCACGAATAATAACTTCCCAGCGATA
>PAOL01000021.1 GCA_002708475.1 Oleispira sp.
ACCGCAGGCACAGAAGAAAAATCAAACTCATCACCATTGATTTTGGTGATATCAATTAAGCGTTCGCCTAGTGCGTCAATGCGTAAAAGCTTAGCCTGCAACTGAGCGAGGCGTAATGTTAAACCATCAAGCTCTTGATCTGCATGCTGTTGAATTTTTTGTAATTCTTGGCGCTGCTCATCAAGGTCTCTCTCCCACGCTTTCGCAGCAACAGGATCTAGTAAGCCTTGATCAGCAAGATGAGCCGCCAATAAGTAGCCCGTCGCACCCATAGCAAACGGCAAGACACACAAAGAACTCAGTAGTAAAAAGCGTGCTACTGGCCCTAAAGAGTATGTTTTCGATTGCCCATGTCGTTTACCGACGATAATAATATTCATAACTACTAGTATAGCTGCCCCGAAAGCAGATTTATCTATTTATTGTTATTTTTAGTTGCCAGATACAACAAAGGCCATGTTTTAAATGGCCTTATCGAGATTTTTATCACTTTAATTGTGATTTTTTACGGATTACTAAATTAAGATTAGGTTGCCGCAACAGGTTTAGTATAAGAGATAGGAGCATTCCCCTCTTCATACTCAACAAATTCCCACGCGTCCGTTTGCAATTCCAGTGCTCTCAGAAGCTTATTATTCAAGCCATGACCAGATTTAAAACCTACAAACTCACCCATTAAGCTATGGCCTAACAAGTACAAATCACCTACGGCATCAAGAATCTTGTGTTTCACAAATTCGTCTTCGTAGCGTAATCCGTCTTCATTCAATACGCGATACTCATCAACAACGATCGCATTATTAACACTACCGCCTAACGCTAAGTTTTTAGAGCGTAAGAATTCAATATCTTTCATGAAACCAAAAGTACGAGCTCGACTCACTTCCTTAACAAACGATGTAGAAGAGAAATCCAAGCTAGCTTTCTGTGCACTTTGTTTAAAAGCAGGGTGATCAAATTCGATTTCGAAAGTCACCTTAAAGCCATCATATGGCACGAAAGACGCTATCTTGTCGCCTTCACGAACTTCTACTTTCTTTTTGATACGAATGAAGCGCTTAGCTTTTGATTGCTCAGCAATACCCGCAGACTGAATCAAGAAAACAAATGGTCCGGCGCTACCGTCCATAATTGGCACTTCTTGAGCACTTAACTCAACAATTGCGTTATCGATACCCAAACCTGCCATTGCAGATAATAGGTGCTCAACTGTGTCAACACGAACGCCGTCTTGAACCAAGGTAGTCGACATAGTTGTTTCACCAACATTCGTCGCTAACGCTTGAATATCGACAATAGGATCTAAATCAACGCGTCGAAATACAATGCCGTGATCGACAGGCGCAGGCATGAGCGTCAGGTAAACTTTTTCACCGGAGTGCAAGCCTACACCAGTTGCTCGAATTGTATTTTTAAGAGTACGTTGACGAATCATGTCGATTTACCACTATTNTTGATTAAAACTAACTAATTATTATTAAAAGCAGCTCATTATACCAAGTATCTATAAGCGTGCCAGTAACGTTTCGTTAATCAGCCTGGCGACGCAAAAAAGCAGGGATATCTAAATAGTCCATATCCTTCGCTTTCGCAGTATCTACCTGTTGTGCTTGAGCTGTAGCCGCTTGATGACGAACATGTGCAGGCTTATCTAATTCTGCATATTCTGCCGCNGTCGTTGGCGCTTTCTTTACATTAGCTCCGGGTGTAATTGTGTTATCAATCACTTTTTTTGGTTTTTCAGCGCTTTCTTTAAAGCCTANACCTGTTGCTACTACTGTGACCTTCAATTCGCCACTTAGTTCAGGATCAATTACTGTACCAACAACAACCGTTGCATGCTCAGACGCAAACTCTTCAATAACTTCACCAACTTCAGTGAATTCACCCAAGGTAAGATCAAGACCAGCAGTAACGTTCACCAAGATGCCACGAGCACCTTGTAAATCGACATCTTCTAAAAGAGGACTGCCAATTGCTGCTTCAGCTGCTTCACGAGCACGGTTATCACCACTCGCTGAACCTGTGCCCATCATTGCTTGTCCCATTTCAGACATAACAGTTCGAACATCGGCGAAATCGACGTTGATCATACCTGGACGCATAATCAAATCCGCGATTCCTTGTACAGCACCTAACAAAACATCATTAGCGGCACTAAAGGCATCTAGTAAACTACTATTTTTACCTAATACGCTCAGCAGCTTTTCATTAGGGATAGTAATTAAGGAATCCACGCTTTCTGCTAACTGAGTCAATCCTTGCTCAGCAATAACAGAACGTTTTTTACCTTCAAACGGGAATGGTTTTGTGACTACAGCAACAGTCAAAATACCTAATTCTTTTGCAACTTCAGCAACAACAGGTGCACCACCTGTTCCAGTGCCTCCGCCCATACCTGCGGTAATGAAAATCATATCTGCACCACTGATAGACTCAGCAATACGATCACGATCTTCCATCGCAGCTTGGCGACCCACTTCAGGGTTCGCACCGGCGCCTAAACCTTTGGTTACAGCNTCGCCTAATTGAATAACAGAACGAGCATCTACTTTTCGTAGTGCTTGCGAATCTGTGTTAGCGCAAATAAATTCAACGCCTTCAATGTTGTTGTCAACCATGTGCTGAACGGCATTACCACCACCGCCACCAACACCGATAACTTTTATTACTGCACTTTGTGGCAGTTCTTCCGCTAATTCGAACATATCCCCTTCCCGTTGCTGAGACATAGCTCCTTCTCCTTCTTTGAGCTTAACGCATTGCGCTAGCACTATTAAATATTAAAAATTGTTTTGAATCCAATGTTTTACGCGTGAAAAGAAGTCAATTGGCGCTTCTTCTCTATTATTCGTTTTAATTGGGTCATTTTGTTGCATTGCTGCATATANCAATAAGCCAACAGAGGTTGCATAAATCGGATTATTTATCACATCTGTTAGTCCAGAAACACCGATAGGTTTTGCTAAACGAACAGGCATATGGAAAATTTCCTCTGCCAATTCAACAACACCTTCCATCTTCGAAGTTCCACCCGTTAAAACAATGCCCGCAGCAACTAATTCTTCATAACCACTACGGCGTAATTCTGCTTGAATTAACGTAAATAATTCATCGTATCTTGGCTCAACCACTTCGGCCAAAGCCATTCGAGATAAATCTCTTGCCGGTCGTTCTCCGACACTAGGCACTTTAATCGTTTCATCTTCTTTGGCTAACTGGGTCAAAGCACATGCATATTTAATTTTAATTTCTTCAGCATGCTGCGTCGGTGTACGTAACGCCATTGCAATATCGTTTGTTACCTGGTCCCCTGCAATTGGGATAACTGCGGTATGACGGATAGCACCATCGGTAAAGATTGCAATATCAGTCGTACCACCACCGATATCGACCAAACATACACCTAACTCTTTTTCATCTTCGGTTAACACCGCATAACTTGAAGCNAGTTGCTCTAAAATTATNTCGTCAGTCTCTAAACCGCAACGCTGCACACAACGNTCAATATTTTGCGCAGCATTCATTGCACCAGTAACCATATGTACTTTTGCTTCTAAGCGNACACCNGACATACCAATCGGCTCTTTAATACCTTCTTGAGTATCAATTGAATACTCTTGNGGAAGAACATGAAGAATACGATTTTCTCCATGAAGCTGAACCGCTTTTGCAGCTTCAATAACCCGCTCAATATCTCCATAGGTCACTTCACGGTCCTTAATTGCAACCATGCCATGTGAATTCATCGATTGAATATGACTACCCGCAATACCTGCGTANACAGAATGAATTCTACAACCTGCCATTAACTCGGCTTCTTCAACCGCTCGCTGAATCGATTGCACAGTTGATTCAATGTTAACAACCACGCCTTTTTTCATGCCACGACTAGGGTGTGATCCTAAACCAACAATTTCAACACCACCATCGGCTTTCATTTCACCCACAATAGCGACAACTTTTGATGTGCCAATATCNAATCCAACCAGCATTTTTTGCGGTCCTTGACTCATGCTTTCTCTCCTAAGCGGACAACCATNTNATGGCTGCCCCTTTTCCGTATCTAAGATCAACAACTGCTACTTTTTCTTGTGGCAGTATTTTCAATAATTCTATTAAACGCTCAACTCTCTGTTCTAACTGCTGGCGACCTAANCGAATCGTCCAGCCATTTTCTAATTCAATTTTCCAGCTGCCTACCGCATTCATATTTAANCTNACCATTACTGCACCAACAGNCGATAAGCGNGACTGAAAACGCTGAAACTGCCTCATAACCTGTTCTGTCATTTGCTCTGGGCCAGACAATTTGGGNAGCTTAGATTGATCAAAACTACTGGGTAATAATAACTCTTCNCCAATAGGATTTAATAANGCCTCGCTATTCCAAACCGCTACAGGAATATCTTCTTTAAACTTTACCAACAAAGTATCTGGCCATACTTTTTTTACCTGAACGCTTTTAATTAATGCCAGCTGCTCNAGATCTTGTTTAACCTGNCGAACATCTAAAGAGAAAAAATTCTGTTCTTTAACCCANAATAACTGTTTTGCTAANTCTTTTGCNTGCCAGTAACGAAATTCACCTTCTATTTCTACTTGCTCAACNGCCCAACCCCAACGAACTTGCTGTAATCCAAAACCAGCACCTACCAGCAAAGAAACCACAAACATTGACTGCACAACCCATAAAGGAATCCATGAAACAATAGAGGTTAATTTAAAGGCTTCTTTTTGCTTTAAACGTGTNGCACCTTTACTAGAAGCTGCACGNTTATCGCTACCTGCCTTTGGTTTCTTAACCTGATCTTTCATTGAGCTAATGTGCATCAAAACTTACTCATCCTTTATCAAGCGTTATTAGGCGTTATAGCGTCTGCTGCAGTATTTTTACAGCCAAAGCAGAAAAATCTAATCCACCTGCCTTCCCCGCCATTGGAACCAAAGAATGGTCGGTCATTCCTGGGCTTGTATTTACTTCAAGCAGCCAGAAGTTGCCGTCTTTATCTTGCATCGCATCAACGCGCCCCCAACCTTTGCAGCCAACAAGTTTAAAAGCTTTCAACGACATTTTTTGTAATTCTGCTTCTGCGTAATCAGGTAACCCTGAAGGCAATAAGTACTGCGTATCATTGGCTTTATACTTAGCATCAAAATCATAAAAATCATGCGTAGTAATTAACTGAATTGCTGGCAATGCCTCATCACCCAAAACCGCAACCGTAAANTCTTTACCTTCAATATATTGCTCTGCAATAACTAAATCATCATGTTGAATAGCAAACGCATAACTCGCCGCTAACTCTTCACTGCTGTGCACCTTGCGCATACCAATGCTTGAACCTTCACGCGCAGGTTTCACCATTGCCAATCCACCAAGAGCTTGCATAATACAATCCCAATCGCTGTCTTCTTCTAAAACAAACGCTTTTGGTGTTGCAACATCACAAGCATCCCAAACTAATTTGGTTCGCCACTTATCCATTCCTAACGCCGATGCCATAACACCGCTACCTGTATAAGGTTTATTAAGAAGTTCTAATAGCCCCTGCATAGTGCCGTCTTCACCACCACGGCCATGAAGGGCAATAAACGCACGATCAAATTCAGCATGCGATAATTGCTGTGCAGCATCTTCGCCAATATCAATTCCTACCGCATCAACACCAGCGTCTAATAAAGCCGCCAATACTGCTGAACCACTATTTAGTGAAACTGGACGCTCTGCAGACGTCCCGCCCATTAATACAGCAACTTTTCCTAATGCCTGTTTCTCTTCAGTGGANATTTTAAAACTCATTATTAATCCTTCACACCCGTCGCGCCATTCAAACTAGCTCTCGCCATAATACTCGGNAACTGCTGAGTTAATGTAATAGCTAAATTACCAACATCTCCAGCGCCTTGAGTTAACAATAAGTCCCCAGGCTTTAATACTTTNCTTAATACTTGAGCAATATCTTCATCACGCTCTATAAAAACAGGATCCAATGAACCACGTTGGCGAATGCTACGACATAAAGCTCGACCTTCTGCACCGGCTATAGGTTTCTCTCCAGCAGGATAAACATCCATCAATAATAAAACATCAGGNTCTGACAATACNCGTACAAAATCTTCGTATAAATCACGTGTACGGCTATAACGATGTGGTTGAAATAAAGTAACTAAACGACGCTCTGGAAAACCTTTTCGAATAGCTTCTAGTGTTACTTCAACCTCACGAGGATGATGACCATAATCATCAACCAACATAACGGTGCCTTCATTACCTTCAGCATCACTGCATTCAACTTCAGCACATACCTGAAAGCGACGACCAACACCTGCAAATTTTTCTAGTGCATTAACAATCGCTTCATCAGGAACTTTTTCATCCGATGCAACCACAATAGCGGCTAATGCATTTAATACGTTATGAACTCCTGGCATACGCATACGCACAACAAGGTCGTTAGTATTACCAGGACGCTTAACTTTAAAAGATGTAAACAAGCCTTGTTGTTGAATATCGTATGCTTGGAAATCGGCATCATCACTCAAGCCATAAGTGATAAATTGACGAGAAACTTGCGGTANAATTTCACGCACATTATCGTCGTCAATGCACAGCACTGCCAACCCATAGAATGGTAAATTATGTAAAAAGTCGATGAAGGTTTGCTTCAACTTATCAAAATCACCACCATACGTTTCCATATGGTCTGCATCAATATTTGTAATAATGGATGTCATCGGTTGCAAGTGTAAAAACGATGCATCACTTTCATCGGCTTCGGCTACTAAATAACGACTAGCACCTAATCTCGCATTCGTTCCTGAACTATTTAAACGCCCACCAATAACATACGTAGGATCAAGCTTGGCTTCAGCCAATATAGACGTTACTAAACTTGTCGTAGTTGTTTTACCATGAGTTCCAGCAACCGCGATGCCATGACGAAAACGCATCAATTCAGCTAACATTTCAGCTCGACGAACAATCGGAATACGCTTTTCAACTGCATTTTTTATTTCAGGATTCGATTGATCAATAGCCGTAGAAACAACGACAACATCAACACCCTCAATATTTTCACTAGCGTGTCCTAAAAATACTTTCGCGCCCATATTAATTAAGTGCTGTGTAACCGCAGACTGACGTAGATCTGAACCACTAATCTCATATCCTTGATTAAGCAGTACCTCAGCAATACCGCACATACCCACACCACCAATTCCAATAAAATGAATGCGTTTAATTCGGCGCATTTCTGGAATGGCGTAGGCTTCTGCAGGACCTGACGTCTGTGGGTTTTCGTTTTCCATTAATCATTCAACCTTATTTGTTTTATTACTTGCTCTGATACAACTTGCGCTGCATTAGCAACCGATGCGGCTTTAGCCGCAATCGCCATATTTTCAATTAGCTCAGGCTGCTCTGCATACGCTGTCCAGCGATCAGCAAGCCACTGGGCCGTTAATTCTTTTTGTTGTTTAATTTCAGCGGCCTTAGCCGTGACTAATACTTGTGCATTTGCCGTTTGATGATCATCTACCGCAAAAGGAAATGGAATAAAAATGGCAGCCTTNCCAGCACAAGCTACTTCCGAAACAGTTAATGCACCAGAGCGGCACACCACTAAATCAGCCCAACGATATGCTTCTGACATATCATCAATAAAGGCAACTACCTTGGCTTTGCCTTCTAGTCCTTTATCAGCATAAGACTGCTGCACAGAATCAATATTCTTTTTACCCACCTGATGCCAAATATTAGGAGCTTTATACTCAGAATCTGATTCTTGCGCTAAAGACAATGCAAGCGCATCCATCACTGCAGTGTTTAACGCCACTGCACCCAAACTGCCACCAACAACCAAAACGTTAAGTTTGCCATCTTCAGGTATTGANNCTGTCTTTACATCAGCACCCACTGCGACAATATTTGCGCGCACAGGGTTACCTGTTGTTAGTAAATCATTGGTTTCTTTAAACGTATTAGGAAACGCCTGCATTACTACATTTGAAATCGGTTTCAATAAACGATTCGTCATACCAGGAAAAGCATTTTGTTCGTGTATCAACAATGGAACTCGCAATAATTTTGCAGCAACCCCACCAGGCCCAGTCGCAAAGCCACCCAAGCCTAATACTGCACNTGGATTCACAATACGCATAAAACGCCANGCTTGATAAANCGCTTTTATAACCTTAAAAGGCGCNGCNAATAACGCTAATTTACCNTTACCACGCAACCCTGTTACTTCAATACAGTGCAAAGGATATCCTGCTTTTGGAATAACATCGGCTTCAATNCCCGCTGCAGTNCCTAACCAATGAATATCATAACCTTGTTGCTTTAATTCATCTGCAACCGCTAACGCAGGAAAAACATGACCACCCGTGCCACCTGCCATTACCATGACTGTTTTATTTGTCATCATGGCCTCCATTTAATTCGTTCACATAAGCATCAAAGCCCGTGACATATTCTTCTGACTCATCNCTCACTAAACTATCAACCTTCAGACTNTCATCCTTCAAACTATCAGCCTTTTTCTTGATCGTTGCTTTTCGCTTCGTAGATTTTTTCTTCGTAGATTTNGCAGTTTTATTTTTAGTATCTTTAGCAGTAACGGCTTCCGAGATTTCAAAGCTAACTCGGTAAACNATTGCAACCATCACACAACAAATTAATAAGCTACTGCCACCATAACTAAAGAAAGGCAGAGTCAAACCCTTTGTTGGTAGTAACCCGGTATTTACNCCTAGNTTAATNATTATCTGCAAACCAAATAACGTCGCAATACCAAAACAAATAAAACCACCGTATAAATTGCCTTGCTTCTGTGCCTGCCACCCAATCGCCATACATTGATATAAAAATACCGTTAGCAATCCCAATGCAAACAAACCACCAATCAAACCTGTTTCTTCAGCCCAAATCGCAAATACAAAATCAGTATGAGCTTCNGGTAAATAAAATAGCTTCTGNACACTTTCGCCCAACCCAGTACCCCAAAGCTCTCCACGACCAAATGCAATCAAAGCTTGAGCAAGTTGATAACCCGAACCATAAACATTATCNGGATGAAAAGGCTGCCAATACGTAGTTAAGCGAGCAAGTCGATATTCTTCTGCAGTAACTACCAAATAACCTAACAATAGGGTCGCAACAACCAGTAAGAAAAACTGCCCTGCTTTAACGCCNCCTAAAAATAGAAGCACTAACACAGCTCCCATCAGAACAACCACAGAACCAAAATCAGGTTCTAATAACAACAAGACAACAATAAAGCCTAAAATTGCTAACGGTTTAATAAATCCAGACCATTGATTTTGCACTTCTTCTTGGCGGCGAATCAAATAGCCCGAGATATATAAAACCACCGTCAACTTCACAATCTCTGAAGGCTGAACTTTCATNACTCCTAAATTTAACCAACGAGCACTACCATTCACNTCATGGCCAATTCCAGGAATTAAAACTGCGATTAAACCTAAAACGCCAACAAGNAATAATAACCAATCCGTTCTATTCCACCATGCTAGCGGAATACGACTAACAACAAATGCCAAAACAATGCCCATTAAAATATACACTGCGTGACGAGTAGAAAAATAGGCTGCATTACCCGTATAGGTTTCAGCAATACTGGTTGAAGCAGACATAACCATAACCCAGCCCAGCGCCAACAATCCAAGCCAAGACCAAACCAAACCATTCATCTTTATTGATAACAAAGAAGATAAATCACGATCAGTGAGTTGCGCCTTCAACGAAGCAATTAAACTTATTTGTGTTAATTCTTTTTTAGTATTCGTTGTAGCATTCATTAAGCGTCATCCTTCTCTGACAATAAATCAGAAACAAGGGCTTCAAATACTTCGCCGCGATTAACATAATTCTTAAACTGATCAAAACTCGCACAAGCTGGAGAAAATAAAACAACATCTCCTTCACTAGCAGAACTCTGAGCTACTACTAACGCCTGCTCTAAGGTGTCTGTAATGTGAGTATCTGCACTGCTCTTAATAGCACCCGCAATCATTTTTGCATCACGACCAAATAATACCGTTTGTTTAACACTCAANTGACAAGCATCGGCCAGAGGCTCAAAATCTTGATCTTTACCAACACCGCCAGCGATTAGAATAATATTCTTTCTGTCGGCACTGGCTAGGCCTTCAATCGCTGCTAACGTTGAACCAACATTGGTACCTTTAGAATCATTAAAATATTGAATTCCATTTTGTTCAGCCACCCAAGCACAACGGTGAGCAAGACCCGAAAAGTTCGCCAATACTTTAGAAAGCTGTTCTTGCGATACTGGAAATTCCTTCGGCAAAGAATCTACCAAGGCTATCGCCGCCAAAGCGTTTAACTGATTATGACGACCTTTAATTTTTAGATTTTCAACAAGGAAAATTGCTTTCTGCTCAAATACCAAAGACTCTTCTGCAGAATCAACAGAGCAACTAATAGAATATTGATTTTTAGCCGCAACTGGATTATCTGCCATCGTTAAACCAAAACTGCGCTTAGGCATTGCTGTACTGGTTAGCGGTTGAGTTAACGGATCTTCACGATTAACAACAATGCTGCGACAACCCTGAAAGATGCGATGCTTGGCTTGATGATATGCCATCATTGAATCGTAACGATCCATATGGTCTTCACTTAAATTCAAAACACAAGCAACTTCAGCCGCCAAATGATGAGTCGTTTCTAGCTGGAAGCTGGATAATTCAACGACGTAACAATGATAATCATCGTCATGCAGTAAAACATCCAAAACAGGAACGCCAATATTTCCGCATACCGCTGGCTTATGCCCAGCTTCTNCCAATATTTCACCTACAAGTGTCGTAACCGTACTTTTACCATTAGAACCTGTAATACCGATAATAGGTTTCGTCACATACTCAGCGAAGATATCAACATCACCTCGCACACGACTACCCTGTTTAATTGCATAAGCAATCGCAGGNTCAGCGATAGCAATACCAGGACTAACAATTAACTCCTGGTATTCTGCAAGTAACTGGGCGTCCAATTCACCATTAAAGATTTTACTAGTAGAAAATTCAGAGCAAATAGCATCTTGATTTGGCAACACTTCACGCGTATCACACAAATCAAAAGACAAACCTTTAGCCGATAAAAAACGCGCACACGAAAGCCCTGTTTGGCCCATGCCGATAATTAAGCGTTTTTGATCAGAAGTAATCAGGTTTGCCATAACGTTCTAATATCTCTTTATTAACTGAATAAATATTTGTGTTTTAACACGGTTTTAACGAATCTTAAGTGTCGCTAAACCAGCCAATACCAGTATCAAGGTAACAATCCAAAAACGAACGATTACACGAGGCTCAGGCCAACCTTTTAACTCATAATGGTGATGCAAAGGAGCCATACGGAAAATACGTTTTCCGGTTAGTTTGAAAGAACCTACCTGCAAAATAACAGACATGGTTTCGGCCACAAAAATACCGCCCATAATAAAAAATACAATTTCCTGACGAGTAATAACCGCCATCATGCCAAGAGCAGCACCNAGGGCTAAAGAACCCACATCACCCATAAACACTTGTGCTGGATACGTGTTAAACCATAAGAAGCCAACACCTGCGCCTACCAAGGCACCACTAAAGACAACAAGTTCACCTGCACCAATTACATAAGGAATAGAAAGATATTCAGAATAGTTTACGTTGCCCGCAAAATACGCACATAAGCCAAGTGCAGCACCTACCATAACTGCTGGTAAAATAGCTAAGCCATCTAAGCCGTCCGTTAAATTCACGGCATTACTCGCACCCACTATCACGAAATAACTTAAGACGATGTAGAAAATTCCTAATTCAATAATCACATCTTTAAAGAATGGAATAATTAATGATGTTTCTGCCGAGGTCGGAGCGGTTGCAAACATATAAACAGCTGCAACAATGGCCAAAGCCGACTGCCAAAAATATTTCCAGCGAGCTGGCAAACCACGAGAGTTTTTCTCTACCACTTTGCGGTAATCATCAACCCAGCCAATCGCACCAAATGCTAAGGTGACTAATAATGTTAGCCAAACGTATTTATTTTCTAAGTTACCCCACAACAAAGTAGTCACGGTAATTGATAATAAAATAAGCACACCACCCATTGTAGGTGTACCCGCTTTACTTAAATGAGACTTTGGACCATCATCACGAATAGCTTGTCCAATTTGATATTCGCGTAACTTACGAATAACTTTAGGGCCCAAATAAAGAGCAACGGTTAATGCTGTGATCACAGCAAATATTGCGCGTAACGACAAGTATTGTACGACAGCAAAACCTGAATGAAATTGAGTTAAATACTCGGCTAACAATAACAACATAACTAAACGTCCTCTTCCCCATTTTTTACAGCGCTAATAAGCGACAGTGCTGAAACAACTTTATCCATGCCTGCGCTGCGTGAACCTTTAACCAGAAATACCTGATCAGGTTGTTTATTTTCATTTATGTAATTCAACAAATCACTTTGCTGTTCAAACCAGTATGCATTTCTATTCGCTAAATCATTTGCCACTTGAGTTTGCGTGAATGCTTCAACTGCATAACGACAAGCTGTGCCTGTCGCCACAAAATTCGCAATACCCTTTTGCTTTGCATATTCACCCATTTCGGCATGTATTGCTGCAGAGNCATCTCCTAGTTCTGCCATATCACCTAATACCAACCAGGCTCTATCTTTCCAAAGCGTCAAAACATCTATCGCAGCTTTCACTGAAGCCGGACTCGCGTTATAGCTATCATTGATAATGCGAATACCACCTTCACCATCAACCCACTGCAAGCGTCCCGCAACTGCTGGCATTGTCTTTAATTGTGTAATAATCGCATCAATATCTAAATTCAGCGCAATACCTGCAGCAATTACAGATAAAGCATTTAGAACATTATGTTTACCTAATAGCGGAATTGAACAAGGATAAACTTGCTGCTGGCAAACCAAATCGAATGTAGACCCCAATTCATCACATTCAATATTTTTAGCCATAACATCTGCAAAATTTTCGATGCCAAAACTTAAAACTTTTCTCTCACCTGCACGCAAAACCCAATCAGCGTAAAAAGCATCATCAGCATTAAGTACTGCACAACCTTCTGGTGATAAGGAATCAATGATTTCGCCTTTGGTTTTCATAATGGTTTCAATACTGCCGAAACCTTCAAGGTGTGCACCACTGACATTGGTAATAATCGCAACATCAGGCTGAGTAAATTGTGAGGTATAAGCAATTTCGCCCGGACCACTTGCTCCTAATTCAATAACAGCGGCTTTATGCTCTGGAGCTAAATCCAATAATGTTAATGGTGCACCAACATGGTTATTAAAATTGCCTGGTGTAGACCAACAATTACCAACCAACTCCATCATGTGTGCGGCCATCGATTTCACCGATGTTTTCCCTGCACTGCCAGTAATAGAAATTAATGGCCCAGTAAATTTATTTCTGTTCCATTGCCCTGCCTTACCTAAAGCAAACAAGGTGTCTTCAACAACCAACAACGGCATGACTTGCAATGACATTGCATTCTTATTCAATTCATTAACAAATTTCTCATCAACAATAGCCGCTATAGCACCACTGTCTTTTGCTTGCGCTAAATAATCATGCCCATCAAAGTTATCACCGCGCAAAGCTAAAAATACGTCACCTTTTTTAATAGCTCGTGTATCGGTATTAATCTTATTCGCACTTAAGTCCAACTCAATAGCACTTAATGTATCTGTACTAGCTGATATTCCTTTAGCTAATTCTGCCAAGGTAAAAGAAGCCATCATAATAAGGCCTCCTTATCTAATGCTGTTTTATTCTTTAATAACAAACTGTCTTGCAATGAAGAGCTGTCTTGATAACCTAGACTAAATAAAACTGCTTCATCACTGTAGGTATTTTTTGCACCTGCAATCTCTTGATATTGCTCATGCCCTTTACCGGCAACCAATAAAATATCATTTTCAGTCAAAATATTTATCGTCTGAACTATTGCTTGCTGGCGATCGTGTTCAACTTGTACTAGAGCGTTATTGCTTACCAATAAGCCCGCTTGCATATCATTAATAATACTTTCTAAATTCTCATCTCTTGGATTATCTGCTGTAAAGCAAATAACATCAGCCAAGTTTTGAGCAACTGATGCCATTAAAGGTCTCTTAGCTGCATCTCTATTGCCACCACAACCAAAGACCACAGCCAACTGACCTTCAACTTGTTTAGATAAGGTNGATAAAACATTTTCTAAAGCGTCAGGAGTGTGAGCAAAATCTACAACAACAGGAACAGAACCTTGCTTGCAATAAGTTTGCATACGACCCGGAGCAGGAGTAATTGATTGAATCGAAGTAATAATTTCTTGAAAGCTAAATTTATTCTCTACGCACAAAAGCCCGATTGCAGCTAACACATTGGCAAGATTAAAATCTCCTACCATATTGATCGTAAAACTGGCGTCTCCCCACGGAGTTACAATATCAGCGTCAATAGATGTTGCATGCATAGCCCAATTTACAACACGTATATCTGCCTGTTCACTAAAGCCATAACTGATTTTTTGTGCCGTTATTGCATCATCAGCTAATAGACGCTGACCATAAACATCATCAATATTGATAATGGCATTTTGCAAACTTTCTGGTAAAAATAACTTACGTTTAATTGCAAAATAACTTTCCATATCACCGTGATAATCAAGGTGATCTTGGCTAAGATTTGCAAACACAGCAGAGTCAAAAGTTAAGCCTTCAATTCGCTGCTGTTCAATACCATGACTAGAAACTTCCATCGCCACAACTTGTGCGCCAGCTTTCTGCATTGCCGAAAATTGTCGTAATAAAACGGCAAGTTCTGGAGTCGTATTTTTACTTTCTATAACATCAGGCCAAACACCAAAACCTAATGTACCCATTAAACCTGCTGACTGACCTAAATCAGCACTCATTTGAGCAACAAATCGAGTGATACTACTTTTACCATTCGTACCGGTAACACCAAATAAACGCATATCAAAAGCAGAGCTTGAAACATCATAAAAACGAATTAGTAAAGCATTTACATTAGCTTTCAAATTCGACAGCGAGATCACAGGAATTTTTTGTTTTTGCTGATTTACTTTAAATTCAATACCGTCATCATCTGATTCAACTAAAACTACACATGCACCACGACGAACCGCATCGTCAATAAACTGTTTTCCATGATGCGTGATACCCGCTAAAGCAATAAAACAATCACTATCTTCAACATCACGGTTATCCGTAACTAAGCCTTTTATTTCTAATGTGTGATCTAACTGTGACAAGATTGTCGCTGGCAAAATTGCTTGTAGTAGTTGAATTAAATTCATCACCGAGATACCTCGGCAATATGAAAGTCTTGACTTTGATCGGGGGCAATTTGTAACGTACGTAACGCCTCTTCCATGATACGACCAAACACAGGAGCTGCGACTTCGCCACCATAATATTCTTGACCTTGCGGGCGATCGATTACGACAACCAATACAAATCTAGGGTCAGATATTGGCGCTACACCTGCAAATATCGCTGTATATTCTGAATCTTGATAACCGTCTTTACCTACTTTATGCGACGTACCTGTTTTACCACCAACGCGATAGCCTTCAACTTTTGCNCGAGTGCCTGTACCACCTTTTTGAGTTACAGTTTCTAGCATCTCTGTCATATCTTTTGCCACGCTTGCTGGCATAATTTGATGACATGGAACTTGCTCATTCGTCATNATCAAACGGGCTTCTTGTACACAACCTTTATTAGCAAATGCCGTGTAAGCCTGTGCAAGCTGTAAAGGGGTTACTGCTAAGCCGTAACCAAAAGACAATGTAGCAAGCCCTAATTTATCAAGTGTTTGTGGGTAAGGTAATTTACCAACGGCTTCACCAGGGAAACCCAAAGCGGTTGCTTGCCCTAATTTAGCATCATGTAACATGGTCCATAATTTTTCTGATCCCATTTCATGCGCTAGCTTAGCAACACCAATATTACTCGACTTCGTAATGACCTTAGTTAAACTCATTTCGCCATAATTTCTATGATCACGAATGGTTTTCTGTTTAATCCGCATATANCCAGGAGAGGTATTAATAATCGTATCAGCGTTGTATTTTTTATTTTTTAAAGCCGCCGCAACCGTAAAAGCTTTCATTGTTGAACCAGGCTCCACCATATCGGTTAACGCACGGTTCCTCATCGCTTTAGGGTCAAGTTTGGCGCGGTTATTAGGATTGTAAGATGGGCGATTAACTAAGGCTAAAATTTCACCATTTTTCGCATCCAATAATACAGCACTTCCCCAGTTCGCCTTGTGCGCTTGGACAACAGCTTTTAATTCTCTATAAGCCAAATATTGAAGACGTAAATCAAGCGTTAATTTTAAGTCATTACCCGGTTTAGCAACGGCAGAAACATTGAGTTGCTTAATAACATTACCCAATAAGTCTTTAACTACACGCTGCTGACCTGGCGCACCTTGCAACCAATCGTCATAAGCAAGCTCCAAACCTTCCTGGCCCTTACCATCAATATTCGTCATACCAACAACATGAGCCGTCACAGCAGACGCTGGGTAAAAACGACGATATTCAGTTTCTGAATATAATCCTGGGAATTTATGCGCCAATACTTTTTCGGCTAATTCAGGTGGTAAGTGACGCTTAACATACATAAAGCCTTGATTTCTATTACGCTTTAATCGAGCGGCTAACTTGCTACTAGAAATATCTAAAGACGTTGCTAATTTTTTTGTATTATCACTATTAAATAGTTTCGGATTCAGCCACAAACTCATTACAGGAGAACTAACAGCTAAAGCTTCACCATTACGATCTTTAATATCACCGCGTACCGCTGCAATCGATTCTTCTCGAACCATGCGCTGCTCACCCTGAGCAGCCAAAAACGATTGCTGAACCAAATGTAAATACCCCATGCGCCCAGCAACCAATACCAATAAAGACACAAACACGCACAATACTAGCGCAAAGCGCCATACTGGAATGTTATAAGCCAACATCTCTTGTTTAGCAGATGCGGCTGCTTTTTTAGTGCGGGGTTTAGCCACGGTGATCAGTACTTTTCATTGGTTATTTCCTAACTCTATTTTTAACAAAGACACTTTAATTCGCTATTTTTATTACTCTTATTAAAAGTCATTACTAACGACTGCTGCGAATCACCTGAATATCTTTCGCTTCAATCATTTGCAATTTATCTTTTGCAATACGTTCAACTCGGCTATGAGCGGTTAATGCACTTTGCTCTAACAATAAACGCCCATAGTCTTGCTCTAACACCAAATGCTGATGTTCTGACACTTGCCAACCTGCAACCAACTGTCTATGCCAATGGGTTGCAGAAACTTGCATAGCAGCACTAATAATTGCAGCAACCCACAAGATAAAAACAATTGCATTTTGCTTGCTAGAAAAACTCATTCAANCTTAGTCTCTCTCGCCTTCAATACGCTCAGCAATACGTAATACCGCACTACGTGCACGCACATTACCACCAACCTCATTCGCTTTTGGTTTGATTGCCTTGCTCATTTTTTTCATGGTTTTACCCAAGTCATCTTCTTGGATTGGTAAGCCTCTTGGAACAGGGCGACCTTGCTCTTGGCGACGAATAAAACGCTTAACGATTCGATCTTCCAATGAATGGAAACTAATCACCGCTAAACGACCACCCACTTTCAGCACATCGATAGATTGATCAAGAATTTTTTCTAAATCGCTCAATTCGTTATTTAAATGAATACGAATACCCTGAAAAGCACGGGTTGCTGGATGTTTATGCTTTTCCCAAGCCGGATTCGCTTCTTTCAAAATCTCAGCCAACTGCACAGTACGGTTGATATGCTGTAATTCGCGCTCACGAACAACGGCATTCGCCATACGACGAGCAAAACGCTCTTCACCGTACTCTTTCATCACTCGTGCTAATTCTTCAGCACTAACCTTAGCAATCCACTCCTCAGCACTGACACCCGACGTTGGATCCATACGCATATCCAACGGGCCGTCACGCATAAAACTAAAACCACGCTCAGCATCATCAAGCTGCGGAGAAGAAACGCCTAGATCTAACAACAGGCCATCAATCTTTTCGATACCACGAGCTTGTAATTGCTCTTGTAACTCAGCAAAACTGGCATTAATAATTTGAAAACGTGAATCTTTTTCTTCTAACGCTTTACCGGTTTNAATCGCTAGCGGATCTTTATCAATGCCGTATAAGCGACCTTTTTCAGACAGCTTGCTCAATAACAGCTCACTATGGCCACCGCGACCAAAAGTACCATCAACATAAATGCCATCAGGGTCGACCAAGCAGCCATCAACGGTTTCATGTAGCAATACGGTAAAATGATCTTCCTGCTCGCCCACTCCAGAATCAAGTTGTCCTTGCTTTTGCTCAGCCTGTTCGAGTGCTATTCGCTCGCGCTCAGTCTTACTTAACTTTGTTCTGCTACGTTTTGCCATAAGACTTCTTTATAAAGAAAGATTTAATAGTTCGTCTGGAAGTACTTCAGGGGCATTCACCTCAGCGATGTAATCATCACGACGGCTATTCCACAGTTCCTTACTCCACAGTTCTAATTTTTTACCTTGCCCCAGCAATACCGTTTCTTTTTCTAACTGNGCATATTCGCGTAACGGCTGAGACAATAAGATTCGCCCACTGGCATCCAACTCAATATCAGTAGCATGACCAATCAGCAATCTTTGAATTCTTCGGGCACTAGGGTTAAAGCTCGGCAGCGCTTCAATTTTGGTTTGAATCACTTCCCATTCATCAACAGGATAAATCAANAAGCAACGCTCTTCGGTATCAATAGTAGCAACCAGACGCCCAGCACAAAGATCCACCAGCAACTGCCGATATTTCATCGGGATTGCCAGCCTTCCTTTAGCATCTAAATTAACCGCATTGAGTCCACGAAACACAGACTTACCCACCCTATTATTGTTGCCGAGTAATTTATTAGGTCTTTCTCACAAAAACCCACTTTTACCCACTTTAGCCCACTACTACACACTATAGAAACGCTGAGGCTGTTTTGCAAGGTCATATACGCTGTGGATATGTGAAAATTTGCGTTGATTCACAATGACTTAGCGACTATTTCAGGTAAAAAAGATGAAAGTGTCCGAATTTACTTGTGGAAAACTCTTATGCCCTGTGGCTCTGGGCAATAAAGTTAAAGTAATTTATTAGGTTTGCACCCACTAACATTGAAAGGAAAATTCAGTTAGACAATTTTGTTATAGATAGTGAACACTAACTACGGTATTGAGTGAATACTCACACCCAAGACTGAATATGACGCCAAAAGGAAGAGAGAATTATAACAAATGACAACAAAGTTAGCGTTCACCAACATTGAAATAGAACAGCCCCATCGTCGAATCAGGGCTGGTATAAGTATTCTACTGGGTTTAAAAATCCAGCTTCGCCAGCGGCGTCTAAACAACACCGCTGTCAATTACAACTAACTACGCTTCTTATTAAAGAAACCACGTTTAGCCAATTCAATGCGTGCAATCACACCCTTATGCACTTCATCAGGACCATCCGCTAAGCGTAAAGAACGTGCCTGAATAAAGAACGAAGTCAATGGAGTATCTTGACTAACCCCAGCACCACCATGAATCTGGATAGCGTCATCAACAACTTTCTGCAACACATTTGGCGCAGCAACTTTAATCGCTGAAATCTCAGTCATCGCATTTAACGCGCCAACCTTNTCCATTTTCCAAGCAGCAAAAAGTGTTAATAAACGTGCCTGATCAATCGCAATTCGAGCTTCTGCCAAACGCTCACTATTACCACCCAACTTCATAAGAGGTCTATGGAAAGCCGTTCTTGTCATACCACGATCAACCATTAGCTCTAATGATTTTTCAGCTGCGCCTAAGCAACGCATGCAATGGTGAATACGACCCGGCCCTAAGCGACCTTGAGCAATTTCAAAACCCATACCNGGGCCTTGAATAAAGCTTGAAAGAGGTAAACGTACATTATTAAATTTTACTTCGCCGTGACCGTGAGGCGCATCATAAGTACCAAATACTGGNAGCATACGAACAATCTCAACTCCAGGTGTGTCCAATGGTACAAGCACCATAGAATGTTGGTGATGACGATCTTTACTCTCATCAGGAGTGCTGGCCATAAAGATACCCACTTTGCAGTGTGGATCACCAATACCGCTAGACCACCACTTAGTGCCGTTCAAAATAACCTCATCGCCGTCAACCACTGCAGTTGCAGCCATATTCGTTGCATCAGAAGACGCTACATCAGGCTCTGTCATGCAGAAAACCGAACGGATTTCACCCGCAAGCAAAGGCGTTAACCACTTTGCTTTTTGCTCTTCAGAGCCATAACGCCACAATACTTCCATATTGCCAGTATCAGGAGCATTACAATTAAAAATCGTTGGCGCCAACATGCTGCGCCCAGTTTCTTCAGCTACCGAAGCATATTCCATAATGCTTAAGCCCGCGCCTAGCTCATCATCAGGAATGAACATATTCCAAAGGCCTTCAGCCTTTGCCTTAGCTTTTAGCTCCTGAACAATCTCAGGTACTTCCCACTTGGTCCAATCACCATGATTCTGCTTCGCCTGAACATCGGCCCAGAACTCAGCTTCAATCGGCTCAATATGTTCTTCGATAAATGCTCTTGTTCTTTTAACGTAATCTTTTGCTTTTGGGCTTAATTCAAAATCCATCACCAAATCCCTCGTCTTAATCTAACATCAGTCTTTAATCTGTTATTGATGCTACCCACAGCCAAGTCATGAATGAAATGATTTGTAATACTTCACATCTATTAATCATATGAATAGTAAGTTAAATAAATGCAATTGGTTATATTGCGACAATATTAAAAAGCTCAGTAGCGCATTGCTCAAAAATAATAGATGGTTATTTGACCCCAGTATCTTTTAAATTGTCATTCTAATGACACTTTTTAACGTGCTGTAACTGTATAAAAACACCGAATATAACAACAAAATGATGGAGTTTTATGGAACAGTCAGATACCCCAAACCAACAAAAAAACCCAAGTAAAAACTACCGACGTTACGTACTGTTTCTACTCACAATTGTTTATGCATTGAACTTTGTCGACCGCCAAATTCTGGTGATATTACAAGAGTCTATTAAATTAGATATGGAACTCAGTGACAGTCAGCTCGGGCTATTAACGGGCTTTGCATTCGCCATCTTTTACGTCAGCGTCGGTATTCCAATAGCTCGCTGGGCTGATGTAGGAAATCGTAAAAATATCGTAGCGGGGGCTGTCGCCATTTGGAGTGGTATGACCGCATTATCGGGGCTAACACAAAACTTTTTTCAGCTATTGCTAGCGCGTATTGGTGTCGGTGTTGGTGAAGCCGGTGGTAGTCCGCCATCACATTCTATTTTGTCAGATTACTACCCTGCGGAAGAACGTGGACGCGCTATGTCTATCTATTCGACCGGTGTATATCTAGGTATTTTAATTGGTTTTGTTATCGGTGGTTGGGTTAACGAACACTATGGATGGCGTATTGCTTTTTTTGCAGTGGGTCTTCCTGGATTACTCATCGCTCTAATCGTTAAATTCACATTACGTGAACCCATTCGAGGTATGTCTGATGGCGTAGCCGTGAAAGAAAGCGTGTCTTTCAAAGAAACGTTATCGACTTTATGGGCATTAAAATCATTTCGGTTTTTTGCATTTGCTTCAGGTCTTTCTGCTTTCTGTAGCTACGGCATCGGTAATTTTTTACCCTCATTTCTTATTAGATCTCATGGCTTTGAAACGACCCAAGTAGGTATTAGCCTCGCGATCACATCCGGATTAGGAGGAATTGTTGGCACTTATGCCGGAGGATATTTTGCTGATAAATTAGGGCTAAAAGATATTCGCTGGTATTTATGGGTGCCTGCAATACCGGCTATTTTTGGCCCTGTGTTAATCGCATCAGCCATGTTTATGGATAACAGCACATACGCCTTAACCTGCTTGTTTGTAGCGACCGTATTTGGAGCTTTATATTTAGGCCCAGTCATCGCGATTACCCACACATTGGTCAGCCCAAATATGCGTGCGATGTCATCGGCGATTCTATTTTTAATATTAAACTTAATCGGATTAGGCTGCGGCCCAGTCGCGGTTGGCCTCATGAGTGATGCATTAACGCCAAGCTTAGGCATTGATGCCCTGAGATATTCCATTGCAGGTGTATCATTTGTAGGTCTACTGGCAATGATTAGCTTTTATCGCGCGGCAAAATATTTGCCCGAAGATTTNGCCAAGCAAAAAGCTAAATAGTGTAAGGACTGGACCAGATAGAATCATTGCTTTTAAGTAGAATGATTCTTACAAGCAAAAAAAATCCCCTCATGAAAACATGAGAGGATTTTTACTAATAAGTGAAGATGCCCATCTACCCTTATATTAACAAGAGCTGTCATGGTCAATCATTGCGCAGTATAACCACCATCAATCACCAACTCACTGCCCGTAACAAACTTAGATTCATCAGACGCCAAATACAAAACACCATAAGCAACATCATTAGGCTCGCCAACATGTCCAATAGGATGACAACTATCAAGCTGCTTTCTAAAGGCTTCAACCCCATCAGCAGAATTTTCTCCCAGCGCCTCGACAAGCGGCGTCCAGATATACGCGGGATGTACTGAGTTAACCCTGATTTTATCTTTTGCATAAAGAATCGCATCGTTCTTACTCATCAAACGAACCGCTCCCTTAGCCGCATGATACGGAGGAAGATCACCCGCGCCGATAAGGCCATAAACAGACGAAATATTAATAATACTGCCACCGCCTGACTTCAACATGTATGGGATCGCATGCTTACTGCATAAGAAAACACCCTTAACGTTAATATCCATAACGCTGTCCCACTCGTCTGTCGCTATTTCATGAGTCGGCTTATTAACCCCCGCAATACCTGCGTTATTAACTAACACATCGATCTGGCCAAACTCACTTACTATCTCAGCAAAAACACAGCTTACTTCTTGCTCTTGAGTCGCATCCAATTGCCAAAATTTAGCGGTTCCGCCAAAGCTTTCAATTTCGCTTATCAAGTTTTGAGCACCCTCTTCGCTGAGATCGACAATGGCAACCTTCGCCCCTTCTTGCGCCAATAGCACAGACGTTGCTCGGCCAATGCCACTAATACCGCCAGTTACTACGGCTACTTTATTTTCAACTCTGTTCATAACACGCTCCCTGTCTAACATTTTGGTTTAGTATTTTTTAATATTGAGGTGTATAAGACTGTGCCGCATAACTAATCTTCTTGCAAATGCTCTGACGTTATCATTAACGACGTATTTATTGCAGGCAAAAAAAATCCCCTCATGAAAACATGAGAGGATTCTAGTAACTGGTGGAGACGCCAGTAAGCCCTGATTTTATCGAGAGTTGTCGTGGGCAATCATTCCATTTTTTAGCTTTTTGTTTTTTTGTATTTTTCACTTTCTCACAAGCAAAAAAAAATCCCCTCATGAACACATGAGAGGATTTTAGTAACTGGTGGAGACGCCAGTAAGCCGGGTTTTGTCGTGGACAATCATTCATCTAGGCCTGAAATTGCTCGCAGGCTCAAGCGATCTACCCGCTCTCAACGTGGGCCACGCCATAAGAGAGCCTATTTGATCTTGCTCCGGGTGGAGTTTACCCTGCAACGAACTATTACTAGTCGTCCGGTGCGCTCTTACCGCACCCTTTCAGCCTTACCTGTGCTCGCGAACGAGCCATCGGCGGTCTTCTCTCTGCTGCACTTGTCGTCGGTTTACACCGCCCAGACGTTATCTGGCACCCTGCCCTGTGGAGCCCGGACTTTCCTCCCCCTTTAGTACAAGTACTAAAAGCGACGATTGCCTAGGCATCTCCGGCGCGGATAATACCAGAGCGCAAGAAGAAAAAGAAGGATCATGACTAGGCTCAGTGAAAATCGACGACCTTGTCTGCTATACTTGGCTATCAATAACTATTGCTGCGAATAACCATGACAGTGTCGAAATTAGAGACTTTATTGCCCTTTTTAAAGTGGGCTAAAGATTATAAGAAATCGACACTTCTTGCTGATAGTATTGCTGCACTTGTTATTAGCATGATGCTGATTCCGCAATCACTCGCGTATGCCATGTTGGCAGGGCTGCCACCACAAGCAGGCCTATACGCAAGTTTATTACCTTTAATTGCGTATGCTCTTTTCGGTTCAAGCGGACCGCTTTCTGTTGGCCCCTTTGCAATTACATCTATTATGACGGCNACTGCGTTAGCNGGTTTATTTGCTAACGACTTCACCCTNGATCAAATGCTAATTGCCGCATCCATATTGGCATTATTTAGCGGCTCTTTTCTTTTAGCTTTTGGGGTTTTTCGTTTAGGGTTTCTCACTAATTTCATTAGCTTTCCCGTTGTTACTGGATTTATCGCTGCATCAGCCATCATTATTGCCTCTAGCCAGCTTGGCAGTGTCTTAGGGCTTAATATACAAAGNGATGGCTTCTTTCATGTGCTTATTCAGGTAATAGATAAGTTAGATCAGGTTAATATCGCGACNCTAGCATTTACTGTTCTATTGGTTTTATTTTTATACTTCACTCCGAAACTTTTACGGTCTTTAACCTTTAAGCTAACTAAAAACAGTATATTGGCCGACAGTTTAAGCAAAGCTACTCCTGTTATCGCGATCATTTTTTCCATTGCGATGGTGCTCATTTTTAACTTACAAAGTTATGGCATTCAGATTGTCGGTGATATTCCTGCGGGCCTTCCCTCCCTCTCCATTCCCGACTGGCAGTCTTTAGATTTATCCACTCAAGATTGGAAAGGATTAATAAACTCAGCGCTCTTAATCAGTATCATTGGTTTTATTAGTTCGCTATCTGCTGCGCAAACCTTTGCTGCGAAACAACGACAGCGCATTGATCCAAACCAAGAAGCAATTGCATTGGGGGTAGCGAACCTGTCTGCCAGTTTCAGCTCGGCGTTCCCTGTATCGGCTAGTCTTTCACGCTCTTCTGTGAGTTTTAATGCAGGGGCAAAAACACCTGCCGCTAGTGCATTAACGGCCATTAGTATTTTTCTGTGCAGCCTATTTTTAACACCGTATTTGTTTTATTTACCCATCGTAACTCTAGCGGCCATGATTCTTTTAGCGGTAACAACACTATTTGATATAGAAGCAATCAAGCGAACGTTTGCCTATAGTTTAAAAGATTTTTCAGCGCTGATGATCACGTTAATACTGACGTTAACTCAAGGTTTAGAGTGGGGGTTAATGGCGGGCATAGTGGTTTCTATTGGCTTACATCTTCATCGCTCTAGCTTACCGCACTCTGCCATTTTAGGCTTAGTTCCCAATACTGAGCACTTTCGAAATATAGAACGACACACCGTTATTACCGATGAGAAAATCATATCCCTACGTATAGATTCGAGCTTATATTTTGCTAACGCTCGGTTTTTAGCCGATAAGATTAATGAGCTTGTTGCACAGCACCCTAAGGCAAAGCATCTTGTATTAACCTGTTCAGCCATTAATGATATTGATGCGAGTGCGATAGAAAGTTTGTTAGCGGTGAACCAATATTTAAGCGAAGCGGGAATGAGCTTTCATTTGTCGGAAGTGAAAGGACCTGTAATGGATCGCTTACAACACAGCCAGTTTATTGATCAGCTTAGTGGGAATATTTATTTGAGCCATCATCAGGCTTGGTTAGATTTAACCAAAGCTTAATAATGGCCTGTCTTGCAGGTGAGTGTCTTTACGTTCAGAGCTTGCCCTGAATTTCCAATGCCTTTTGATAAAGCACTTTTTTATTCTCGCCCGTTAAATCAGAAATGACTGATGCTGCTTTTTTCGGTGGCAGCTCTTTCAATAAGATTTTAAACAGTTTCTCAGTATCCACTGCACTTGCTGGCTCTGGCTCTGGATTACCAGTAATCATCACCACAAACTCACCTTTTTGTTGTTGGTGATCGGCACTGATTTCTTCATGAATCTCAGTGAGATTACCCGAATAATACGTTTCAAAGGTTTTTGTTAGCTCACGAGCAACCGCTGCTTTGCGATCTGGGCCAAACACTTCCGCCATAACATTAAGCGTGTCTAAAATACGGTGCTTTGATTCATAAAAAACCATCGTGCGGGTTTCTTGTGTCAGAGTTTCTAAACGCTCACGCTTGGCACCGCTTTTATGAGCTAAAAAACCCTCAAAAGTAAAACGGTCTGTCGGAAGACCCGCGCCACTTAATGCCGTAATAATCGCACTCACACCTGGCACAGGTTGTACATTCATGCCACGTTCACGCAGCCCAGATACGAGAGGGTAACCGGGATCAGAGATTAGCGGCGTGCCAGCATCGGAAACTAAGGCGATCGATTGGCCTTTTTCTAAACAACTGGCAATCCAATCAATTTTATCTCTTTCATTGTGATCGTGTACCGCAATGAGCTTGTTTTGAATACCAAGATGATGCAGTAATTTGCCCGTGTGTCTGGTATCCTCGCAAGCAATCATATCGACTTCCGTCAGCGTGCTTTTGGCACGATCGGTAATGTCGTGTAAATTTCCTATTGGCGTGGCCACTACGTAGAGAGTGCCCGTCTGTTGTTCAGACTGTGGATGCATATTGAGGATGAACTCTAAAAAATTGTTGATCGCTGTAGTACTTGTGAGCTTAGTTGGTTGTGCTCAAAAGCCTAGTCGCGAAATAATAGCTGAAGATGGTGCACTAACTGCTGTACCAACATCGAGCTTGCTTGAACAAGCCCAGCAAGCCATCGAAGCGGGAGAGTTTCGCAATGCTGACCCATTATTGCAACAACTAAACGCCTCNGCTCGCACGTCAAAAGAAACACTTCAATATAATTTACTCGCGCTTGAGTATGCGATTAAGCTAAAAAACATCGATCAGTCACAGCAAGTGCTCGACCGCATCAAGCACGATCAGTTGAATCAAAGTAGCAAAGAATTACAGATAAAACACGGGCTTTTGAAAGCGGAGTTTTATGAACTTAGTGGGCAGTTTTTAATTGCTGCTCGCGAACGTGATTTCTTATCGTCTATTTTAGAAGGCGATGTAAAAGAGACAAATCACCAGTTTATCTGGCAAGACCTGACAAACCTTTCATTAGAGAATTTATTAAAGTGGGCTGAAACCGCACCCAATACTCAGTTTGCGGACTGGCTGCAACTTGCCGCTATTGCTAAAGATCCAGAATTTACGTTAAAAGAACATGTAATGGCTGTTCAAGAGTGGAAAAGCGCTCATCCTAGCCACCCAGCAAGCATTAAACTTCCTGGCGGTTTAGCNCTATTAGCAGANATNGCCCAGCAGCAACCTAAACATATCGCATTAATGCTTCCTCTTTCTGGTAATTTAGCNAATAGCGGTCAAGCCGTTCGAGATGGCTTTATGGCGGCGTACTACCAGACTCTAAAACGTGGTTACGACGTTCCAATGATTAGCATTATCGANTCTAGTGCCGCTGGTAGTATTAGCCTTGCTTATGGTGATGCTAAGGCTTTAGAAGCCGAGTGGGTTATCGGGCCGTTAGAGAAACGACAAGTAAATACCTTAGCCAAACTCGAAGAGTTGCCGCTACCAACCTTAGCGCTTAATTATTCAGATAATACCGCTGTAGGTGAGATGCCTGACGATTTATACCAATATGGTTTGGCAGCGGAAGACGAAGCACGNCTGATTGCAGAATATGCTTTCCAGCAAGGCTTACGTCGCGTATTGGCTGTGGCCCCAGATAATGACTGGGGAAAGCGAATCTATACTGCATTTGAAATACGTTGGATTCAGTTAGGCGGCGATGTTGCTGAACAGCGATTCTACAAGCAGCAGAAAGATTACAACCCAGAGATTAAAGCATTACTGAATGTCGACGACAGCCAAGACCGCTATAAATCAATTCGCCGTATTATGTCAGAGCCGGTAGAGTTTGAAGCTCGTCGTCGCCAAGATGCAGACTGGGTTTTCTTATTAGCAATGCCTATACAAGGCCGTCAAATTCGCCCTATGTTCGATTTCAACTTTGCGGGTGACTTGCCGATTTATTCAACTTCACAAATTTTCTCAGGNAAAAATAATCGTAAGAAAGATCAGGACCTAAACGGTATTTATTTCACCGACCTGCCTTGGTTATTAGAAGACTCTGAAATTAAAAGCATTGTTCAAGATAACCACAAACGTGCCAAAGGCAGTTATGCTCGTCTTTACGCAATGGGCGTCGATGCTTTCCGCCTCTATCCACGCTTAAATCAGCTCTCCGTTTTGCCAAACAGTAAGATTTTTGGGGTTACCGGAGATCTTTCAATGGATAGCGAAGGCCGTGTTCACCGTAAAATGCCAATGGCAAGATTTGTTCGAGGCCTTCCAAAAGCCATCAGTACTGATCAACCGTAGCCTGTGAATATCGGGTTACTTTAAACACTACTCACACAGCAAGGATTGCCATGTGGTTTGAAAATAACGATAAAAGAACATCTAAACGCATCACTGGTGATGATAAAGAGCGCTTGGCGGAAGAGTATTTAACCGACAAGGGCTTTTCGTTAATCGAGCGTAACTTCTTATGCAAAGCCGGTGAGATTGATCTCATAATGCAAGATCCGACGGTTAAGGGCCAAGCGTATTTGGTGTTTATTGAAGTGCGCTATCGTGAAAATAACGAGTTTGGTGGAGCTCTTGCAAGTATAACCGCAGGCAAACAACGCAAGCTCAGACGCACCGCCGAATTTTATTTATTAAAGAATTTTGGCAATAACCCTCCACCTTGTCGCTTTGATGCTGTGGGTATTGAGCAACAAGATAAGCTCGAATGGATTAAAAACGCCTTCTAAAGCTCTGATAGAATCCTGAACTGCATCGCACTTATTATAATATTTATTGAGAAACCTTCTCAAAGTTCTTCCCGCTGGCATTAGATTTTCGTATGATGACAGCTTATTAAGAACACCCTCTTAGGAGCGTTATCTGTGCAAGATCGTTTATTGCAGCATTTCAGTGCCAGTATTGAAACAAAAGCCCAAGCAGCGGAACTGTTACCCCCTTATATAGAACATGCGGCGGGTATGATGGTTGGCAGTCTAATTAATGGCGGAAAAATTTTAAGCTGCGGCAACGGTGGTTCAGCTGGCGATGCACAGCACTTTTCATCTGAGATGCTGAATCGCTTTGAACGTGAGCGCCCTTCGTTACCGGCGATTGCTCTTACAACGGATAGTTCAACGGTCACTTCTATTGCTAACGACTACAGCTATAAAGAAATTTTCTCGAAGCAAATTCGCGCACTAGGTAATGAAGGTGACATTTTACTCGCTATTTCTACCAGTGGCGGCTCGAAGAATGTTATTGAAGCGATTAAAGCGGCTCATGACCGTGACATGCAAGTTGTTGCATTAACCGGTAAAGACGGTGGCAATATGGCTGCCTTACTAACNGATAATGATGTTGAAATTCGCGTNCCTTCNGATGTAACAGCCAGAATTCAAGAAGTGCATTTGTTAGTAATTCACTGTTTATGCGATCTTATTGATTGCTCGCTATTCGGTGAAGAATAAGCCTTTTGATGATTATTATTTCTTATAGGCGCAATTAAGGTAGAATACGCCCCTCCTACTTAGTCGCTTTGAGAAATTTGTGGATTACGATTTTAGCTTTGATGAATACGACAGACCTGTTGCAGAATTTTCCATGGGGCACGAAGCGATTGGTACTTGGTTTAATGATGAACTGGGTAAAAACGAACAACGTATTGAAGAAATTATCGAGGTCTTAGACCAGCTGGTTAATCGTAGAATACAGCAACGTCAAATCGANGGGACTGAATATAATCTACGCATGAATCAAGAGAATATCGAAGTCATCGCTCTCTCTTTAGGACTCGAAGTTGATGAAGAGTTACCTGAAAATACCAATTTATATGACGATGAGTCTTTTGCTGAATGCGGCTTAGAAGATTTCCAGGAAGCTTTGATTTCATGGCATGAATTTATTCTTAGCGCTTAATTGCGCTAAGTTTTTTAAGACTGATTTTCCAAAGCTGGTTTTCCAAGCTAGCCATTACACGACGTGCAAGCAGCATCTTTATTTAAGCCCCAGCTACGCCACTGACTTTCTAACGCATCAAACGTTTGTAAACGCCCCAATACTGGCTTGCCTATGCCTGTGATCATCTTGATCGCNTCTAATGCCTGTAAAGTACCAATAATGCCAACAACGGGCGCTAAAACACCACTGGTTGAACAATTACGCTGGTCATCACTGGCCTGAGGGTACAAACAACGATAACAAGGCTGATCTTCTAAGCGTGGATCAAAACAGATTACCTGTCCTTGAAGCGCAACAGNCGCACCTGAAACCCAAGGGGTTTTCGTTGCAATACAGGCATCATTAATCAAATAACGGATTTCAAAGTTATCACTGCAATCAACTACAAGGTCAATATTCGGCAATAAATCTTGTAACAATNGCGCATCAGCNTTTTGTTCAAAACCTTCAATAAAAATTGTTGGGTTAATTCGCATCGCCTCTTCTATGGCTGATTGAACTTTCGACTTACCCACATCTTCCGAGCCATGACAGATCTGGCGCTGTANATTCGACAACTCCACCACATCATCATCAACCAAGTACAAGTGCCCAATNCCNCTGGCNGCTAAATACTGTAATACAGGGCTGCCTAGGCCACCCAGACCAATGACTAACACATGACTATCCAATAACTTCTGCTGCCCCTCCATATCCAGTTCAGGCAAAAGTATATGGCGGCTATAACGTAATAAATCACTATCACTCATTGAATCTATCATTTGAAAAACCGTCCGCCTGTTATCCTAGGATTACCACCCAAATCAATGCGTGTTGAGACTTGCTGATAGCCTAAAGCCATTAAAATATCTTGTACCGCTTGCTGTTGATCATAACCATGCTCCATCAACAGCCAACCACCATTCACTAAGTATTCTCGTGCTTGCTGAGCAATTAACTCTAAATCAGCCAAACCTTTATTATCCGCGATAAGAGCCGACTTAGGTTCAAAGCGCACATCACCTTGGCTCAAATGTTCATCCAAGGGGTCAATATAAGGNGGGTTACTCACAATCAAGTCAAACAAGCCTTCGACTTGCTCAAACCAGCTGCTTTGAAAAAAACGCACTCGTTGAAGGTTGTTCTGCTTAGCATTCCCTTGAGCAAGCTCAACAGCTTCAGGGACGAGATCAACGCCCTGAACACGCCATTGCGGAAATTCATTGGCTAATGCTAAAGCAATGGCTCCTGTGCCAGTGCCTAAATCAATAACATTGGATTTTTGCGGTAATTGTTCACCGAGCTCTAGCACCCAGTCAATTAAGGTTTCAGTGTCAGCTCTGGGGATCAAGGTATGCTGGGCAGTATTTAGGTTTAAATCCCAAAACTCTTGATGGCCTAAAATATAAGCAACTGGCTCGCCTTCTAAGCGGCGAGCTAAGAGCTTATTAAACGCAACTTTTTCGTCTTCCGTTACTAGCTTGTCATACCATGTAAATAGATATGTACGGTCGTTATGCAAACAATGAGCTAATAATAATTCTACGTCGAGCTTTGCACTATCACTGCTATTTTGAAGCTGCAGAGTGGCTTGTTGAATAACTTGTTCAATGCTCAAACGCATAAATGATTTCACAGAAAAAATATTTCCTCTAACCCACTAGCCTTTAATGAGCAAACTACGCAAATCAACAATCGCTGCATTTGCACGAGATACATACGAAGCCATTACCAAAGAATGGTTAGCAAACAAACCAAAGCCACTGCCATTCAAGATAACAGGCGACCAGACTTCTTCCTGAGTGCCTTCTAACTCTCGAATAATCTGACGCAGGCTGACCATTGCATTCTTCTTCTCTAAAATCGCTTTAAAGTCGATTTCAATTGCCTTCATGATGTGCAATAGAGCCCATGATGTTCCACGTGCTTCATAGAATACATCGTCAATCTCAGTCCAAGGGGTTTTAACTTCCTGATCTTCTTCCGTAGAAGTTGACTGAAGGGTATCTCCAGTCAAGTCAGTATTAAGGCGACGCTTGCCCACTGATGCACTCAAGCGCTGAGATAAACTGCCTAAGCGTGTTTCTACATCTAATAACCACTGGTTTAAATTGTCTGAGCGGGCATAAAATTGAGCCTTCCCATCGATAGGATCGGTTAAACGAATACTGTAATTCTTTAATGCAGTAATGCCACGGCGATATTCACCTTCCGATGAAGGTACCGCCCAAGAATCATTATCAAAGAAAAATTGCGGTTCAACGATTTCTAGATCTTTATCTTCCGTTGATTGNCTTTGAGAGCGGCTGAAATCTTTACGTAATGCACGTGATAAATCACGGGATTGAATAAGCACGCCATACTCCCAGTTAGGAATATTATCTAACCAAACACCCGGAGGAAGTACATCATTGCTTAAGTATCCACCAGGCTTTTCCAACAATGTCTCCATCAGGGTCATTAGCGTGACCGACGTTGCAAAACCAACAACCGGCTTCACACCAAACTCACTGGCGACTTCTTGTGTGTTTTGGGAAACAGAAAACGCTTCAGGCTCAGATGACCAGATATAGCTAAAAATAAGTGCTATTAATAAATAGATAATAAGGCAAGCCAGTAAGATTCTACGAAAACCAGTACCGATATTCATATCCTCTATACGTTCTTTCATGATTTCAATAGAATCATTGAGCTTTCCACGCATTACATCATCCTTCTCTCAAATACTTATTCATTACAGGCATAGCTTGTATTTAAGATTACCATGTCACTTGCGCCATGCCTACTCACAGAGACCGCTCTTCATATCCAATGCTCAATTACTTTTTTGAGTTTTTCGATATTAACTGGCTTTGGCATATAATCTGACATTCCAGCCGCTAAGCACTTTTGTCGGATATTGGCTGAAGTATTGGCTGTTAAAGCAACAATAGGGGTGGATTTCAAACCTCGATTTAATTCCCCCGCCCTAAGGCTCTCAGTTGTCTTAAAACCATCCATCCCTGGCATTTGACAGTCCATAAAAATCAACTGATATTGCGATAATTTCACAGTATCCAGACACGCTTGTCCAGACTCTACTGCCGTGACAGAATAATTTAGCCTACTCAATATTTTCTCGACAATCATTCGGTTAACCTGATTATCTTCGACGACTAATATACGTCCTTTGCTATTGTTGTTGTCCAAGCCATCTGCATTACTTTCAAACGCATTATCAACAAGAGAAGTGTCACCTATCTCTACAGGTTCTAACAACAATACTGGCAAAGAGCAGTTCACAACCGTTCCAGCATCAATATTATCCCGAATATTGATTTTTCCTGACATTAATTCAATATTGTTTTTACAGATTGTCAGGCCTATTCCCAATCCCTCAAATTGCCTATCTAGCGTTGAACTCTCTTGTTTAAATGCAGAAAATAATGAGTTTTTATGTGCCTTTGGAAAGCCAATACCATTATCACTAATATCCAATTTCAAATGCAGGCCGTCTTTCACATTCTCTAAATACATAGAACAGTAAATTCGTCCGCCATGAGTAAATTTAATCGCGTTATCAACCAAGTGTCGAACCACTTGCCTAAATTTTGAACCGTCGATTTCGATATAATAATTTAAAAGTCTATTATCAAAACTAATATGAAATTCATTATTATTACTCTCGGCTAGTAGCTCTAACTCTGAAAGCGTATGCTTTAAAGAATTCGGCAAAAATACCGACTCTGTTAGTAATTCTTGATCATCTTGCTCCGTTTGAGCAAGCGTTAAAATATCTTCAACAAGCTCTAAAAGATTATTTAATGAGCTTTCTGCTATCGATACATATTCCTTTAACTCTGATTCGTCACAGCGATCTATCAACTGCAAAGATCCCATAGCACCATTAATAGGGGTTCTTAATTCGTGACTAACAATCGAAAGAAAGTTTGATTTAACTGTATTAGCTTTTTCAACATCGAGAAGGGCATTTTTCGCTTCTGATATTGAAGCACTCGTGAGTTTTTCAGAATCACGTAATGCCTCAGTCATTGAATTTACGCTCTTTTGCAATAAACCAATTTCAGTTGTATCTGTAATATCGGTGTGAATATTCAACTCTCCCTTAGCAACTCGGGCANGTAACCCTGATACTGTTTCAATGGGTGTAGCAAGAGTATTCGACATTTTTCGGGCTAAGAGGAAACAAAGCAAAAGTACAAATGAAGCCCAAAATAAGGATTTAGAACCAATGAGAATTGCCCTTTCATAACCCGCAAGCATACTCATCTCTACGTTCACATACGCAATTACCACTCGATTATTTTTTATTGAATTGACTTCATCAAATTCAGAAAAGCCAGAATAATCTTGTTGCTCTCGGCTCACTTCAGTCTGATATAGCTTCGTATTAGAACTTGCTATGTCTCTATAGTTTTCAACCTGGCGCTGATAAATGAGAGAACCATCTTCAGAAGTAATACTAACTCTGATTACAGAAGGAGAACTGATTGCATTCTCAACCAATGGCTCAAGTAACTTAAAATTGCCCGATATAACTGGATACTCAACAGATGCCGCTAGCTGACTTGATAAAATATTACCAACGACCTCAACATCCGATTTCGCATCAACAACTCTCTGCCAGACAAATAAACTCACCAGTAATACAAACATCAAAAATGCGGGGCCTAAGCCTAATAATAAAGCTCGATTACGTATTGATATATTAGAAAACTTAAACATTTATTCCACCCCCTTCATTTTTTTTGTCAATAAATTAAGGTCAGGTAAGAGTATATTGAGCGAATTACCTACTTGGGAATTAAGTACTATTTCATAATATGGGTTATACCCTTCATCTAACCAGCGGCCCTCTGAATCATAAATTGAAATAATATCCGTCAACCTTTCAGCAATATGCGATAAATTACTGTAAGTTGATATAAAGCTACCCGCTTTTAAATAAGCCTTAGAAGGGCCCACCAGCACTTTTTGCTGACGATAAGAAGTTATTAAAATATTTTTAATATTTTCTGAATTATAAATTCTCTTATCATAAACACCCAGTAATACATCCGAATCTTTGAGAACGTCAAACAAAGCTACATTAAGATTATTACTGTCTG